>JBFLXF010000253.1:0-4640 GCA_040757515.1 Actinomycetota bacterium | reverse complement strand
ACGCCAAGGATATCTTCCACGAGAGCGTGAACGACGGCGACCTGAAGCGGAAGCTCGCCGACGCGGCGGCCGCGATCACGGTCAGCGACTACAACGCCCGCCACCTGCGCGAGACCTTCGGCCCCGCTGCGGGCCGCCTCCGGCGCGTGTACAACGGGCTCGATCTCGAGCGGTTCACCTACCGGTCGCCGCGCGAGCGCCCCCCACTCGTCGCGGCGGTCGGCCGGCTCGTCGAGAAGAAAGGCTTTACGCACCTCGTGGAAGCCTGCGGCCTGCTCGCAGAAGCCGGCTGCCGCCTTCGGTGTCGCATCATAGGCGCCGGGCCACTGGAGGGAGGCCTGCGGTCGCAGATAGCCGATCTCGGACTGGAAGACCGTGTAGAGCTGCTCGGCCCGAGACCGCAGCGGGAGACGATTCGCCACGTGCGGGAGGCGGCCGCGTTCGCCGCGCCGTGCGTCGTCGGCAGCGACGGTAACCGCGACGGGCTGCCGACGGTGCTCCTGGAGGCTATGGCTCTCGGCACGCCGTGCGTCTCCACCGACGTAACCGGCATCCCCGAGGTCGTGCGCCACGAGGAGACAGGCCTTATGGTCCCCCAGCACGACCCGGAGGCGCTCGCTACGGCCCTGGAGCGCCTGCTGGACGACGCCAGGCTGCGTGTCTCGCTCGCGCAGAGAGCGCGGGCCCTGATCGAGGCGGAGTTCGACGTTCGCCGCAACGCCGCCCGTCTGCGTGAGATCTTCGAGGAGGCGGCCCTGGAGGCGACGTGGACATGAAGATTCTGTACCTCTGTCCCGATCCAGGCATCCCGGTACTCGGCCGCAAAGGAGCCTCGGTGCACGTGCGCGAGCTCGTCGCTGCGTTCGGCCGGATTGGTCACGAATGCGTCGTGGCGGCCCCGGTCCTCAACAAGTCCCCCTGGGAAGAGCCGGCGGAGCTGGAAGGAAAGCTGCTGCACCTGCCGCCCGGCCCCGAGACGCTGGACGCGCTCACCGCGCTCAAAGAGTACAACGAGACGCTCGGTGTGGAGAACTCGCTGCCCGGTGAGCTGCGGCGCATCCTGCACAACGAGGACTTCGGACCGAAGCTCGCGCGCAGGTTCGCCAGCCACCGCCCGGACTTCGTCTACGAGCGGGCCTCGCTGTACGCGACCGCCGGGGTAGGGCTCGCCCGCAAGCTGGAGCGGCCCCTGATCCTGGAGTTCAACTCCCCCCTCGCCCTGGAGCAGACTACCTACCGCGCGAACGGCCTGGGGCTCCTTGCCGAACAGGCCGAACGCTACGTGCTCACCGGCGCCGACGCGGTTCTCGCCGTCTCCAAACCGCTGCGGGAGTACGCGATCTCCCTCGGCGTAGCCCCCGAGAAGGCGCACGTCGTCCCCAACGGCGTAAATACGCGGCTATTCAGACCCGATCCGCCGGACCCAGCGCTCAAAGAGCGGTGGGGTCTCGACGACGGCCCGGTGCTCGGCTTCGCTGGCGGCCTGCGACCCTGGCACGGGGTCGAGGTCCTGCCGGCGCTCCTGGAGAGGCTCGTGCGGCGCCATCCCGACGCGCGCCTGGCCGTCGTCGGCGACGGGCCGCTGCGTGGCGAGCTGGAGCGCGACGTTCGCGAGAGAAACCTCTCGGAGAGCGTCGTCTTCACCGGCTGGCTGCCGCACGAGGAGGTCGCGGTCCTCATGCGGACCTTCGACGTAGCGCTCGCTCCCTACCCCCGCCCCGACCACGATTTCTACTTCTCGCCGCTCAAGCTCTTCGAATACATGGCCTGTGGCGTGCCGGTGGTGGCCGCCTCGCTCGGCCAGATCGAGGAGGTTGTGCGCGACGGCGAGACGGGCTTGCTCTACCCGCCGGGCCAACAGGAAGCCCTCTTCGCCGCCTGCGATCGCCTGCTCTCCGACCCGGAGTTGCGTCACCGCTTGGGAAGCGCGGCGGCGAAAGAGATTCACGCCCGCTACACCTGGGACCGAAACGCAGCCCGCGTCACAGAGCTGGCCCAATCACTCATATCCGACCGGGAGAAGAACGCGTGAGGCGAGCGTCCGGAATACCCGTAACCGATCCGTTCGGCGCAGCGGCGGACACTGAGATGCCGTCCATAGCCGTCGCACTCGACCCCGACGAGGCGCAGCGGCAGTTCGAGGAGCGGCTCTCGGAGAGGCTGGCCGGTGAGAGCGGCGCGCTGGAGCTAAAGGAGATACGGGTCTCGCGCTATAAGCCGGGGCGGCGGTGTCTGATCGAGTACGATCTCGAGGTACGTCCGGCGAACAAGCCAGCGGAGAGCGTAACCCTGCTCGGCAAGATCCGGGCACGAAGGTTCGGCAAGTCCGGCTACCGGCTCCTGCGGGCGTTCCGGGAGGCGGGCTTCGGCGACGACGCCCCCGACGGCGTACGGGTGCCCGAGTCCCTCGGGACCGTCTCGGAGTTCCGCATGTGGCTCCAACGCAAGGTCGAGGGCGTCCCCGCGACGGAGCTACTAGCCGGCGAGGGCGGCACGGAGCTGGCTCGCAGGATCGCCGACGCCGCCCGCAAGGTCCACCGGGCGGGCATACCGGCAGAGCGCCGACACACAATGAACGACGAGCTGCGCATCCTGCACCAGCGGCTGCCGGAGGTTGTCCGGGAGGAGCCGCGGTGGGCGGGTCGTATCGAACGACTGCTCGTAGCGGCGGACCGGCTCGGGGCAGCGACGCCCGATCCGGAACCCTGTGGCATCCACCGGGATTTCTACCCTGATCAGGTCATCGTCAGCGGGCGAAACCTTACCCTCATAGACTTCGACCTCTACTGCGAAGGCGACCCGGCACTCGACGTCGGGAACTTCCTCGGCCACATTACGGAGTGGAGCCTCCGCTCCCTCGACGACCCGGAGGCGCTCTCGCACGTCGAGCGGGCTATGGAGGAGCGCTTCGCGGAGCTATCCGGCGAGGAGGTGGTCCCCAGGGTGCGCTCCTACGCCACGCTCACGCTTGTGCGCCACATCCACCTGAGCACGCTCTTCACCGAGCGCCGTCCGTTTACCGGAGATATCCTGGATCTCTGCGAGGATCGCCTGGGGGTGCGGTGCTGAACGGCGAGTCCCGCGTGCCCGGCGTGCTGCGCTCCGGCGAGGATCATAGAGCGCAAAGAAGGATCTCCCCCGCGAAGAGCGTGGGCTTCCGGCGGGTGGTATTCGACTACCTGGGCGGGGCGAAGTGGAGCCTGGCGCTCGCCGCGCTGTGCATGGTCGGCCTCACGCTTGCGGACCTGCTCAAGCCCTGGCCGATCAAGCTCGTCTTCGACTACGTTCTCCTCGACAGGCCCCTGCCGCAGTACCTCTCTTTGCTCGGGTGGGCCTTCGACGGGAGCAAGACCGTCGCCGTCCTGCTCGTCGCCGGGGCGATAGTGCTCATCGCGCTGCTCTCCGGGGCGTTCACCTACCTGCAAGTCTACATAACCTCGCGCATCGGGAGCGAGGTGGTCCATGCTCTGCGCCGGGCGCTCTTTGCGCACCTGCAACGGCTCTCGCTCTCGTTTCACACCAGGACCCGCTCCGGCGAGCACATGACCAGGATCGTCAGCGACACCAACGCCCTTAAGGACGTCTTCACCGAGGCGGCACTCGCGGCCTCGGCCAACGTGCTCACCTTCGGCGGGATGTTCGCGATCATGTTCTTCCTAGACTGGCAGCTCGCCCTGATCGTGGCCTCCACCCTGCCGCTGCTTTTGGGCGTGCTCTTTTTCCGCTACCGGGCCGCCAAATACTCCTCCAGGCAACAGCGCAAGAGGGAGGCCAGGATCGCCACCCGCATCGGGGAGGTGATGGGCACGATCCCGCTGGTGCAGGCTTTCGGCAGAGAGCACCACGAGCAAGCGCGGTTCGAGGCCGAGAGCAGCGAGCACCTCCAAGAGATGATGAGAAACGCCCGCATCGAGGCCTCGGCCACCAGAAGCGTGGTGGTCATCGGGGCTTTGGGCACCGCGACCGTGGTTCTCTTCGGCTCCCTCCAGGTGATAGCGGGCAGGATGTCCCCCGGCGACCTCCTGCTCTTCGTCTCCTACGTGCAGAGCATGTACAAGCCGGTGCGCAGCCTCGCCCGGCTCTCGAACAAGTACTCCAAGGCCGCCGTGAGCGCCGAGAGGATCGGCGAGATCCTCGACACCGAGCCGGAGGTAAAGGACCGCCCCGGCGCCATAGAAGCCTCTGATATCCGGGGCGAGGTTCGCTTCGAGAACGTCTCCTTCGACTACGGTGAGGGCAACGAAGTGCTCCGTGCAGTCTCGTTCACCGCCCGGCCCGGCCAGACGGTGGCCCTGGTGGGCGCCTCGGGGGCCGGCAAGAGCACGCTCGCAAGCCTCATCCTGCGCCTATACGATCCGCAAGCAGGCCGCATCCTCATAGACGGACGCGACGTGCGCGACTACAAGCGCCGGTCGCTCAGGCGCCGCATCGGTATGGTGATGCAGGACCCGGTCCTCTTCGGGACAAGCGTGCGCGAGAACATAGCCTACGGAAAGCTTGACGCCACCGACGAGGAGATAGTCGCCGCCGCGAAGATCGCCAACGCCCACGACTTCATCGTCGGGCTGGAAGACGGCTACGACACCGTCATAGGCGAGCGCGGCGCCACCCTCTCGGGCGGGCAGCGGCAGAGGATCGCC
>JBFLXF010000252.1:0-4663 GCA_040757515.1 Actinomycetota bacterium | reverse complement strand
CGCAGACGGGGCCGCCGCCGTGCTCGTCGGCTCCGGAGACGGTACCCGGGGGCCGGAACTGCTCGGCTCCCACAGCACCACCTGGCCGAACACCGAGGACGTGATGGGCTGGGACCTCGTCGACACCGGGCTCAAGGTGCGCTTCGCCAGAAGCGTGCCCCAGATAGTCCGCACCCGCGCGCGGGCGTCCCTGGAGGAGGCCTGCGAAAGACATGGCCTCTCCCTCGGAGACCTCCGGCATTTTGTGGTGCACCCCGGAGGGGCGAAGGTGCTCGACGCCTACGAGGAGGCCCTCGGGATCGAGCCGGGCAACCTCGACCTCTCCCGGGAGGTCCTGCGGGAGTACGGCAACACGTCCAGCGTCTCGGTGCTCTTCGTCCTGGAGCGGTTCTTGGACGAGTATCCCGCGCGGAGTGGGGAGTACGGGGCCATCTCGGCCCTGGGGCCGGGCTTCTCCGCCGAGCACGTCCTGTTCCGGTGCTAGCGCAGCCGGGACGGGCCATCGAAGAGGAGGAAACACGGATGAAAGGCTCACCGAGAAGGGTTTCGAGGATACATCACATCGTCTGCCCGAGGTGCGGGATCGGCGAGATCGAACCCCGCGGCTCCGCCGGTCCGGTCTGCGGCTTCTGCGGGAGGACGGTGGAACGTGAGGTCCTGCGATGCCTGATAGAGATAGCCTCCCTGCCCGAGACCCTCGGTCGCCACGCCTGCGAGTGCGGCCACCCGGAGATGCGCCGCCTCCCCGACGGCGTCTTCCACTGTCCCGCCTGCGGCTCGGAGGTGCTACCCACCGAGACCAGCCCCGCTTCCGCCGGGGAGCAGGGCCAGGCGTGGCATTACGGGTGGGAGGACGGATGCTCCGGAGAGCCGGCCGGCGCGGCGCGCAGCGAGCGGCTGGCGAGGTGGGAGGACCCGCGCGACAGGCTGGACTACTATCGCGGGCGCCGCGCCGGGGAGGAAGAATGCGGCCGGACCACGAAGCCTCCGCGCAGCCTCTAGGGTCTCGCGTGACGCCGGGTCCCGGCTCTCCGGTCGCCTTCGCACCCCTCATCGCCCTCCGGCGTCTCCTGGAGGTGCGGCCTCACCGCTCCGGTCCTCACGACGCTCGACGCGGTGGTCCCGACGAGGCGCATCCGGCCCGGGGAATCGGCGCTCCGGGAGGCGAGACACCCGTAGCCGGTCCGCGCTCCGCTGGGCGCACCGCCCTCCCGGCGCCGGATGGTGGCAAGGCGCGTCCGGCGTCTCTGTTGCGGACGGGCTGCTGCATCGTGGGCGGCGGGCCGGCCGGGATGGTCCTCGGCCTGCTCTTGGCGCGCGAGGGCGTCTCCGTGACGGTGCTCGAGGCGCGCAAGGACTTCGACCGGGAGTTCCGGGGCAACACGATCAGCCCCTCCGTCCTGGAGGGGATGGAGGATCTGGGCCTGGCGGAGCGCCTGATGGAGCTGCCGCACGCCAGAATCCCCGAGTTCACCGTCCGGACCGCCGGCGGACCATTCGTCTTCGCCGATTTCCGTCGCTTGAAGACCCGCCACCCGTACGTACTGATGCTCTCCCAGGCGCGGTTCCTGGAGTTCGTCGCCGCAGAAGCGCGCAGTTACCCCGGCTTCCGGCTCCTGATGGGCGTGCGGGTGAACGGCCTTATCGAGGAGGGCGACGAGGTCAGGGGCGTGGCGTACCGGGGGCCGGACGGCCCCGGCGAGGCGCGCGCCCCCCTCACGGTCGGGGCCGACGGCCGTTTCTCCCGGGTCCGGCGTCTCTCAGGCCTTCAGGCCGTAAAGGGCTCGCCCCCGATGGACGTCTTCTGGTTCAAGCTCCCGCGCAGGGAGGGGGATCCCGAGGACGCGGGCGCGGTATTCCGCTTCGGCCCCCGCAGCCTGCTGGTCCTGATGGACCACTTCGACCACTGGCAGGTCGGCTACGTCATAGAGAAGGGCGGCTACGGGCGGCTGCGCGCCGCCGGTCTTCCCGCGTTGCGCCGGTCCGTCGCCGGGCTGGCACCGGAGCTCTCCGACCGCGTGGACCACCTTAAGGAGTGGAGGCAGGGCTCGTTGCTCTCGGTGGAGTCGGATCGCCTCCGCCGCTGGCACCGTCCCGGCCTGCTGCTCATCGGCGACGCGGCCCACGTGGCGTCTCCGGTCGGCGGGGTGGGGATCAACCTCGCCATAGGGGACGCCGTCGTGGCGGCGAACGTGCTGGCCGGACCGCTCGGGTCCGGGGATCTGCAACCCCGGCACCTGGCGCTCGTGCAGCGCCGGCGCGAGTGGCCGACGCGCCTGGTGCAGGGCGCTCAGGCCGCGGTGCAGAGGTGGGTCGTCTCGGGCGCGCTCGACTCCGACAGGCCTTTCGAGCTGCCCGCCTTCCTCCGGTTGCTCCTGCGCGCGCCCGTGCTCCGCGATCTCCCGGCGCGCCTGATCGCCTCCGGTGCCTGGCCGGCCCGCGCGGGGAGACGGGATTACCCGATCTATCCGGAGAACCCGACGCACGTCTTTAGTAGGAGGTACCGGTCGGCATGAGAGATGGAAGGATCCTGGTCGTCGGGGCGACGGGCAGGGTGGGCGGCGCCGCGGTCGAGGGGCTGCTCGCGGCCGGCTTCGAGGTCCGCGCGCTGGTGCGCGGCGCGGCGAAGGCCGAGCGTCTGCGCTCCCTGGGCGCCGAGGCGGCCGTCGGGGACGTGACGGAGCCCCGCACCCTCGAGTCCGCCGTAAGGGGATGCTCCGGGGTGCTCTCGGCGCTCGCCGCCGGGCCCGGCCGCGGCGGCTCCGAGACCGTCGAGTACCGGGGCAACCTCAACCTGCTCTCGGTGGCGCTCAAGGCGGGGGTCGGGCGTTTCGTCTACAGCTCGGCCCTCATGGCGGATCATCCGCTGGCTCAGAGGGTCGGTCCGTTCCGGGAGAAGGCGCGCTTCGAGAAGGAGTTGCTGGCCTCGGAGGATCTCCGAGCGACCGTCCTGCGCCCGGCGATGTTCATGGAGACCCTCCACATGATGCTCCGGGGGCCGGTCGCGTTCGTGCCCGGTCGCCAGCGCAACCCCGTATCCTGGATCGCCGCTCAGGACATAGCTCGGGCGGCGGTGCGGGCCTTCGAGAAGGACATAACCGGCAGGCACGAGATCGCCGGCCCCGACACCGCCACCTTCGACGAAGCCTTCGAGCGCCTCGGCAAGGTCCGCGGGGAGAAGATACGGGTCCTCCATGTGCCGATGATCGCCATGCGCCTCCCGGGACTGGCGGTACCCCGGATCCGGGAGCTCGCGGACATGATGGCCCTCTTCGACGCCGCGGGCTTCGCGACCGACTCCCCGGCCCTGCGGGACACGTTCGGAGTCGACGCCCTGACCATAGAGGAGTGGGCCGGCAGGACCGACACCGGAACCGTGGGGCTCCGCAGATGAAAGCGAGCGAGCGCCGGACGCGAGCGGCGGCACCCCGCACCTTCGTTCGAGAGGAGCTGATTTCGCGCGCCAAGGAGGTGTTGCGCGGCAACGACATGGGGGGGTGGACGAAGGCCGCCCCGGGCCTCTACCCGCACCAGTGGAGCTGGGACACCGGCTTCATAGCCGTGGGGCTCGCCCACCTGGGCACCCGGCGGGCGGCGCGCGAGCTCCTCTCGCTGTTCGGGCACCAGTGGGGCACGGGCAAGGTACCCCACATCGTCTTCAACCCGCAGGCCCCGCCAGAGAGCTACTTCCCCGGCCCCGAGCACTGGGCTTGCGCCGCTGCCTCGCCCGACGCCCCGCCGGCGCCTCCTTACACCAGTTGCCTGTGCCAGCCACCGGTCCATGCCATAGCCGCCCTGCGCATCTGGGAAATCTCCCGACTCCGGGGCGGAAAGGCACCGGCGGAGGCACGCGCCTTCCTGGCAGACATCTACCCCGGGCTGGTGCGCTGGCACCGGTACCTGCTCACCTACCGGGACCCGGAAGAGTCGGGGCTGGTTACGATCTACCACCCGTGGGAGAGCGGGACGGACAACTCCCCGCGCTGGGACGCAGCCCTCGCCAACGTGGAAGTGGGCAACCTGTCGCCCTATCCCCGCCCCGACCTCCGCCGCGTCAAAGATCCCGCCCAGAGACCCACCGCCGCGGACTACGACCGTTACCTCTGGCTCGTCAAGTCTATAAAGAGGGCCTTCTGCGACGAGGGGACCATCTACGAGTCCCACCCGTTCCTGGTAAAGGACGTCCTATTCAGCGCGATCCTGGTCGCCGCCAACGAGGCGCTCCTGGAGATAGCCGGGGTGATCGGAGCCCCGGACGAGGATCTCGATCTCATCGCCCAATGGACCGAGCGTGGACGCGGGGGCCTCGAAGCGTGCTGGGACCCTGGGCTCGGGTTGTGCCTGGATCACGACCTGCGGACCGGCGAGCCGCTGCGAGCGCGGACGGTCGCAGGCTTCGCCCCGCTCGTGGCCGGGGGCGCGAGCCGCGAGCGTCTCGAAGCTCTTCTGGAGGTACTGGACTCGCCAGCGTTCGCGGGTCACGCAGGGTTACGCTGGCCGCTGCCGCCCTCTACCAGCCCAGAAGACCCGAGGTTCGAGCCACGGAACTACTGGCGAGGCCCCGTCTGGCCGGTTATGAACTGGCTCTTGTGGTGGTCGCTCCTGCGCGCCGGCGCGCAGGAGAGGGGGGGGCGCGTGCGGCGCGCGGCCCACCCACAGCGCG
>JBFLXF010000251.1:0-4664 GCA_040757515.1 Actinomycetota bacterium | reverse complement strand
AACCCGTTCGGCGGCACGGTCTTCCCCGTAAACCGGAAGCGCCCGAACGTGCTCGGGATAAAGGCATACCCGAGCGTCTCGGAAGTGCCGCAGAAGGTGGACCTCGCCGTAATCGTCGCGCCCGCCCCGGCGGTACCGGAGATCATCCGCGAGTGCGTCGAGTGCGGGGTGGAGGGCGCGATCATCATCTCCGCCGGGTTCAAGGAGACCGGCCCCGAGGGCGCGGAGCTCGAGCGGCGGGTGCTCGAAGAGGCGCGCAAGGGCCGCATGCGGATCATCGGCCCCAACTGCCTCGGCGTCATGAGCCCCAAGACCGGCCTCAACGCCACCTTCGCCCCGGCGATGGCCCGCCCCGGCAACGTCGCCTTCCTCTCCCAGAGCGGGGCGCTCCTCACGGCGATCCTCGACAGGAGCTTCCAGGAGAACGTCGGGTTCTCCAACATCGTCTCGGTCGGCTCCATGATGGACGTGGGGTGGGGCGACCTGATCTACTACCTCGGCGACGACTCGCAGACGAAGAGCATCGTCGTCTACATGGAGTCCGTCGGCGACGCCCGCTCGTTCCTGTCGGCGGCCCGCGAGGTCGCCATGACCAAGCCCATCATCGTCATAAAGGCCGGGCGCACCGAGGCGGCGGGCAAGGCGGCGGCCTCCCACACCGGCTCCCTGACCGGCTCCGACGAGGTGCTCGACGCCGCCTTCCGGCGCAGCGGCGTGCTGCGGGTGGACGAGATCTCCGAGCTCTTCGACATGGCCGAGGTGCTCGGCAAGCAGCCGCGCCCGCGCGGCCCGCGCCTGACGATCCTCACCAACGCCGGCGGCCCCGCCGTCCTCGCCACCGACGCCCTCATCGCGCGCGGGGGCGAGCTCGCGGAGATCTCGCCCGAGACCATGGAGGCCCTCGACTCCATCCTCCCGGCTGCCTGGAGCCACGGCAACCCCATAGACGTCCTCGGAGACGCCGACCCCGAGCGCTACGCGAAGACCCTGGAGACCGCCGCGAAGGACCCGGAGAGCGACGGCCTGCTCGTCGTTCTCACCCCCCAGGATATGACCGAGCCGACCGAGACCGCCCAGGCCCTCGCCCCCTACGCTAACTCCACCCGCAAGCCCGTGCTGGCGAGCTGGATGGGCGGCGCGGAGGTCTCCGCCGGGGAGTCCATCCTCAACGGCGCCGGCATCCCCACCTTCGACTACCCCGACGCCGCCGCCCGCGCCTTCACCAACATGTGGCGCTACACCTACAACCTGCGTTCCATCTACGAGACGCCTGAGTACGCCGGGGCCGACGACGTGGACCGTGGGAGGGTCGCGGAGATAGTCGAGAGCGCCCGCGAAGAGGGACGTACTATCCTCACCGAGTACGAGTCGAAGGCCGTCCTCGACGCCTACGGCATCCCCACCGTCCAGACGAGGATAGCCAGAAGCCCCGAGGAGGCCGTGGAGCTGGCCGAGGACTTCGGCTACCCGGTGGTCCTCAAGCTCAACTCCAACACCATCACCCACAAGACCGACGTGGGCGGCGTGCGCCTGAACCTGACGGACGCCGACGAGGTGCGCCGCGCCTACGAGGAGATGGAGCGCGCGATAAGCGAGAGCTTCTCGCCCGAAGACTTCGCAGGAGCCACCGTGCAGCCGATGGTCAGCCTGGAGGGGTACGAGCTGATCGTGGGCAGCTCTCTCGACCCGCAGTTCGGTCCGGTGCTCCTCTTCGGCTCGGGCGGCACGCTGGTCGAGGTCTACCGCGACCGGGCGCTCGGCCTCCCGCCGCTCACCACGACCCTCGCCCGCCGCATGATGGAGCGCACCCGCATCCACGAGGCACTCCAGGGCGTGCGGGGCCGCGCCCCGGTCGACACGGTGGCGCTGGAGAAGCTCCTGGTGCGCTTCTCGCAGCTGGTGGTGGAGCAGCCCTGGATAAAGGAGCTGGACATAAACCCGCTCCTGGCCTCTCCGGAGCGCCTGCTCGCCCTCGACGCCCGCGTCGTCTTGCACCCGCCGGATACCACAGAGAAAGACCTCCCCCGCCCCGCCATCCGGCCCTACCCCACGCAGTACGTCTGGCACGAGGAGACTCGCGACGGAGAACCCATCGTCGTGCGCCCCATCCGGCCCGAGGACGAGCCGCTAATGGTCCGCTTCCACGAGTCGCTCTCCGAAGAGAGCGTCTACATGCGCTACTTCCACATGATGAGGCTGGACCAGCGCACCACCCACGAGCGCCTCACGCGCATCTGCTTTATAGACTACGACCGGGAGATGGCCCTGGTCGCCGAACGCACAGACCCGGAGAGCGGGGAGAAGGAGATCATGGGCGTCGCCCGCCTCAGCCGCAGCGGCGGCTTCACCAACGAGGCCGAATGGTCGGTCCTTATAAGCGACAGACACCAGCGCAAGGGCCTGGCGACCTTGCTCCTCTCGAAACTGCTGGAGGTCGGACGCCGGGAGGGCATACGTCGCCTGCACGCCGACATCCTCTTCGAGAACTACGCGATGCAGCGCATCAGCCGCAAGCTCGGCTTCAACCTCCGCCGCGATACCGAGGAGATGGTGATGAAAGCCGACCTCGACCTCCTGCAACCCGCCTGAGGAAAGACGCTTAACGGACGCCCCAACACGGTATAGAGTAGGCGGACGGAAAGCCGCTCAACAGGAGGAAGCTCTTGGGTATCCTCGCCTGGATCGTCTTCGGCCTCATAGCCGGAATCATCGCGAAGCTGCTCACCCCGGGACGAGACCCCGGCGGTTGCATCATCACCATGCTGCTCGGCGTCGCCGGCGCCTTCCTCGGCGGCTTCATCTTCGAACTCCTTACCGGCAGACCCCAGATCATGCGCTTCGACCTCGGCAGCCTCATCGTCGCCGTAATAGGCGCCGTGATCATACTCCTCATCTACCGCGCCATCGCCGGCCGCCGAGCCTGACTCACACCGGGAGCCGCTCCTAACAAACAGGGCGGCTCCTACCTCTCACCATAGCTCCCCACAACCGCTAACGATTCCCATTAACCAATAACAAGAATTGTTCTTGATTTTTACTGGAATACGGCTAGAATGGCGGGGTGAGTAATCTACGGGTTACATGGAGGATGGTCTGATGGCGGCTCTGCTGGAGAGGCTGGGGCTTGGAGGCCGGGAGATGACGGTCTCCGGCCACAGCAAGGACTTTGTGCTGAAGGTAGTTCAGCCGGGTCTTGTGGGATTCATGGACGGGTCGGTTTCGACGCTGGCGCCCCTGTTTGCGACGGCATTTGCGACGGGGGAGTCCAGGATCGCGTTTCTGGTCGGATTGGCGGCGGCGGTTGGGGCGGCTATCAGCATGGGTTTCTCGGAGGGGCTCTCGGACGACGGCTCGCTGACTGGACGCGGGCACCCGCTGCTGAGGGGTTTTATCACGGGGGTGGCGACGTTCCTGGGCGGCATATTGCACACGTTGCCGTTTCTCATCCCGCACGCCGAGGTGGCTCTATATGTAGCGTTCGCGGTCGTAGGAGCGGAGCTGCTCGCGATCTCGTTCATCCGCTACCGCTACTTCAGGATGAGCTTCCTGATGTCGGCGCTGCAGGTAGTCTTGGGCGGGATGCTCGTCTTTGTCTCCGGCATCCTGATCGGGAGCGCGTAGGTCTAGCCGAACGCTTTGCGGAAGCGGGCGGCTATCTTCTCCTCCACCCCGGGTAGCGGGACCTCGCGGCCCAGCTCGCGCTCCAGGCTCGTCACGCCGAACTCGCGGATACCGCAGGGCGTGATGCGGTCGAACCAGGAGAGGTCGGTCGAGACGTTCAGGGCGAAGCCGTGGGAGGCGATCCAGCCTGAAGAGAACTTCACGCCGATGGCGGCGATCTTCCTGTCCTCCACCCACACGCCGGTGTACTCGGGGTGGTGCCGGCCTTCGAGGCCGTAGTCCGCGAGCACCCCGATGAGCACCCTCTCCAGGGCACGCAGGTAGCCGTGGGTGTCGCGGTCCTTGAGGCGCAGGATGGGGTAGCCTACGATCTGGCCCGGCCCGTGGAATGTCGCGTCCCCGCCTCTGTCGCTCCAGAAGACCTCCGCTCCGAGCGAGCGCAGGTACTCCTCTCCCGCCCCCAGGTTCGAGGCGTCCCGCGCCGCCCGTCCCACCGTGTAGACCGGCGGGTGCTCCAGCAGGAGCAGGGTATCCGGGATCTCGTCGGCCCGGCGCAGGCGCACCATCTCGCGCTGCAGTTCCCAGGCGCGGGCGTAGGGCACGAGCCCCGGCAGCCGCCGGACCTCGACGGAAGACTTCGAGGGGCTACGCTCCTCCAGCTCCACGACGAAACCGCTAGACGCGTGTGCCCAGAGAAGCGCCGCGGCGGGCGTCTTCGGTCTGCTCGTGAGCGTGGTAGGAGCTCCTGACCAAAGGCCCGCTCTCCACGTGCCTGAAACCCAAAGAGAGGCCGTACTTCTTCAGCTCGGCAAACTCCTTCGGGGTGTAGTAGCGGGCCATCGGCAGGTGGTTCTCGGTCGGCCTGAGGTACTGGCCGATGGTCAGGATGTCCACCTCGTGCTCGCGCAGGTCGCGCATGGTCTGGTGGATCTCCTCTTCCACCTCTCCTAAGCCCACCATGAACCCGCTCTTGGTGAGAACGCCGGGGTCGAGCTCCTTGGCGTAGCGCAACACCTCAAGCGAGCGGCGGTACTTAGCCTGCG
>JBFLXF010000250.1:0-4691 GCA_040757515.1 Actinomycetota bacterium | reverse complement strand
GCCTACAAGCACGTGCCGATGATGGAGCTGCAGGCGAGCGAATGCATAACCAACAATGTCCTGGGCACCCTCAACGTGGCCCGGGCCGCAGGTGCCTACGGAGCGAGGAAGTTCGTCAACGTCTCAACCGACAAGGCCGTCAACCCCGCCAACGTGATGGGGGCGACCAAGCGCCTCTCGGAGATGATCGTGCGCCGGATGGCCGAGGAGTACCCGGAGACGGTCTACGCCTCGGTGCGCTTCGGCAACGTGCTCGGCAGCCGCGGCTCGGTGGTGCCGACCTTCAAGCGGCAGATAGAGGCCGGCGGGCCGGTGACGGTCACGCACCCGGAGATGATCCGCTACTTCATGACCATCCCCGAGGCGGTCTCCCTGATTCTGCAGGCCGGGGCGATGGCCGAGGAGTACGGCACCTACCTGCTGGAGATGGGCCGCCCCGTGCGCATAGTGGACCTGGCGCAGAAGATGATCGAGATAATGGGCGCCCCGCACGTGCGGATCAAGTACATAGGGCTGCGCCCCGGGGAGAAGCTGCGCGAGGAGCTCTCCGGGGAGGGCGAGGAGCGCACGACCACCGACCACCCGATGGTCTTCCGGCTCATCTCCGAGCTCGGCTCCTCCCCCGGCGAGGACCTCTTCGAGGTGGTGGAGGAGATGGTCTACCACGCCCGCGCCCAGGAGCCGGAGAAGGCGCTGCGGCTGTTGCGCCGCGCGGTGCCCAACTACAGCGAGGCCGGCCTGCAGGAGGAGCGCTTGCCCGAGGGCGAGTTCCGTCCGCCGCGCAGCTGGTAAACAGAGCGTTCGGGAGGATGCCCCAGGCGCGTGCCTCGCAGGCGTCTGTCTAGCGTGTGTCCCGGGTGGAGCGGCGTCCCCTGAGGCCCAGGTAGGTCAGGTAGGCGCCGATGGCGAGCGAGATGATTATGATCGGCAGGTGCAATAAAGCCAGGTACGGGTCGCTCTGCAGGTCGTTGGCGTACCACGTGTAGCCGCGCGTGATCCAGAAGAAGAGCATCACGATGCCCATCCCCAGCAGCACGTTGCACTGTCGCCTGGAGAGCTTCATGACGAACGTCAGTTTAGCAGAGCCGGCCCCTCGCTCACCTCTCTTCTGGCCCGAAGACTTCGGCGAGCAGCTCGTAGGAGCGTAGCCTGGCTTCGTGATCGTAGACCATGGTGGTGACCATGATCTCGTCGGCTTCGGTGCTCTTCGCCATCCGGAGGAGCCGCTCTCTGACGGTCTTCGGGTCGCCCACGACCTGCATGGAGCGGTAGCTCTCCAGCAGGCGCCGCTCCGCCGGGCTGTAGGGGTAGGAGAGCGCCTCCTCGGGGCTCGGCAGCGGGCCGGGCCTGCCGGTGCGCATCCTCACCCAGGCGAGGCCCATGGAGGAGGCGAGCTCTTCGGCCCTCTCATCTGTCCCGGCGCAGACGACGGAGGCGGCGAGGATGGCGTGGGGCTCGGGGAAGCTCTCCGAGGAGCTGAAGTGCTTTCGGTAGGCGAGCATGGGCGGGGCGGGGTCCACGGGGCTGAAGTGGGAGGCGAAGGCGTAGCCGAGGCCCATCTCCCCGGCCGCCTGCGCGGAGTAGCCGCTCGAGCCGAGGAGCCAGATGGGGGGCAGCTCCACGTCGTCGGGCACGGCCTTTACGGAGGCGAAGGGGTGTCCCTCCGGGAAGCCCTCGCCAGCGAAGGCCAGAAGCTCGCCGAAGAGCTGCGGGAAGTCGTCGGCCTCCGCCCCGCGTCCCCCGCGCAGCGCTGCGGCGGTAACCGGGTCGGTGCCCGGGGCGCGCCCTATCCCGAGGTCTATGCGCCCGGGGTGCAGGGCCTCGAGCAGCCGGAAGGTCTCGACGACCTTCAGCGGGGCGTGGTTGGGGAGCATGATGCCGCCGGCCCCGACCCGGATGCGGGAGGTCGCGTTGGCCACGTGCCCGATCATGACCTCCGGCGCGGGGCTCGCGACGCTCGGGAGATTGTGGTGCTCGGCGAGCCAGTAGCGGGCGTAGCCGAGCCGGTCGGCGAGCCGGGCGAGCTCCAGGGTGTTGCGCAGGGCGCGCGACGAGCCCGACCCGGCGCTGACCGGCGAGAGATCCAGTACAGAGAGCGCGGGGGTCATTCGGCTCAACCTCCCGTTCGGTGGCTCACGGAGCGGCGCGTCCGGCGGCGACCAGCTCGCGGGTGGCGGGGGCGACCTCGGCGGCGAAGCGCTCGATCGAGGTCTCATCATCGGTCATGAGGATGAAGCCGCTCACGCCGTGCACAAGCGAGAGCTGCGCGAGCTCCTCGGCCCACCGCCGCGGCGGCCCGTCGAGGAACCCGCCGCGCTCCCTGGAGAACCGCCCCGAGATGTTCAGCAGGCGGCGCACGGCGGAGGGGTCACGCCCGGCGGAGGCCGCGCCCTCGTCGATGCGCCGGTTCATCTGCGCGAGATCGGCGGGACCGCCGGAGAGGTACGGCAGGGAGGGCAGCCACCCGTCGGCCATCCGCCCGATGAGGCGCAGCATCCTGGGCTTGTACGCCCCGACCCATATCCCGATATCGTGGGCGGGGGCGGGGCCGCGCTTGGCGCCCTCGAGGCGGTAGTGCTCGCCCTCGAAGCGCACCCCGCCGCGCTCTTCGGTGTCCCAGAGCTCGCGGATGATCGCTATCGCCTCTCCGAGCGCCTCGACCGCCTGCCCCGGCCTCAGCCGCCGCCCGCCCATGGCCTCGATCGCGTCCCAGAACCCCCCGGCCCCGAGGCCGAGCTCGAACCTCCCGCCGGAGAGCAGGTCGAGGCTCGCCGCCGCGCGCGCCAGCACCGCCGGGTGACGGAGGGGAAGGTTGATCACGTTCCCGCTCAGCCGGATGCGCTCGGTGCGAGCGGCGACGTAGGAGAGCAGCGTCCAGGTGTCCAGGAAGGCCGGCTGGTAGGGGTGGTCCTGGAAGCTCACCAGATCCAGCCCCGCCCGCTCGGCGGCCACCGCCAGCCCCACCGCACGCGCGGCTGGCCGCGCCGCAGGGGTTACGAACGCCCCGAAGAGCAACTCGTGTCCGTAGTCCGCCATCTCGCTCGTCCCTCTCAGGTTGACCGGCTAACCATTGTATCACTGAGGTTGATGCATCAACTATAATGGAAGCGTGGTGCGGGACGGGCTCAGCGAAAAGGAGGCTACGGTTTGGGAGAGCTACCGGCGCATGCGCGCGCTTCTCGAGGCCAGGCTGAGCCGGGAGCTGCATCGGGCGACGGGACTTTCTGAGGCGGATTACGAGGTATTGATAGCGCTGGCTAGCTCGCGGGAGGGGACGATGCGGGCGCTCGAGCTGCGCTGCGGGCTTCAGTGGGAGAAGAGTCGGCTCTCCCACCAGCTGCGGCGCATGGAGCGGCGGGGACTCGTCGTGCGGGAGGAGTGCGCGGAGGACCGGCGGGGGACGGTCATCCGGGTGACCGGCGCGGGGTGTAGGCTCGCGGGGGAGGCCCGGCGGCACTACGAACGGGCGGTTCGCCGCCACGTCATCGAGGCGCTCAGCGCCGAGCAGGTCGAGGCGCTCGGCGAGATCTCCCGGGCCTTACTCGCCGGGTTGCGCGGGCTGCGGCGACCCTAGCCGCCCGGGGAGCGTAACGCTATACTGCGTGTAACAACCGGGCGAGGTTTGTAACCACAAGTATCTACGGGCAGGCTTACGGAGGGCGAGCGTCTTGGTCGAGTTGAAGCGGCGTGATCTCGAGGAGGTTAAGGCTTTAAGCCGGGAGGACGCCGTCGAGCTGATGCGCCAGGCGGGCATCGTGGGGGCGGGAGGTGGTGGCTTTCCGACATACTTCAAGTGGAAGAACCCGCAGCCGCGCCTGATCGTCAACTGCACCGAGTCGGAGCCGGGTTATTGGGCGGACAAGGTGGTTCACCGGGAGTACTTCGACGAGTTCCTGCGGTTGTATGAGGCGCTGAAGGCTATCTTCGGGGTTGAGCGAATCATTATGGGCGTCCACTTCAAGGACGAGGAGTGGTTCGCCCCGTACACGGAGAGCGCCGACGGGCTCTACGAGGTCGTTCTGGTGCCGGACAAGTACTCGATGGGCGAGGAGAAGACGCTCATCAAGAACATCTTCAGGGAGGACAGGGAGAAGTGGGTGCCCCGCCGGGTCGAGATGCCCGATGGTTCCAAGCGTCCCGGCCTCCCGCTCGACGCCGGGCATATCGTCAACAACTCCGAGACGCTGTTGAACATCTACAACGCTCTCTTCCTGGGCAAGCCGGTAACGACCAAGTACCTGCAGGTCTTCGGCCCTGATGTTCCCCTCAAGCTCTATGAGGTACCGCTCGGGGCGTCGGCGACGGAGCTCTTGAGGCTCTCGGGTGTGGACGTCGAGGCCGAGGCCGGGAAGCTATCGGTCATAGACGGCGGTCCGTACCTGAACGAGATGGGCATCGAGTCGCTGGGGGAGGGCGACGCCTTCGTGCGGCGTACGACCAACGGCTTTCTCATCATCCCGAAAGGCGTGCCGAGCAAGGAGTACGCGGACATCAAGACGGAGCTGCCCGCGGAGGGCATCGTCTCGCTGGTCGGCGAGGTCTCCGGGGTGAACATCCCTCTGGGTGGCCGTTTCCTCAAGCCTGCTACCGCGCTCGTCTCCGAGGGCGAGGAGGTCGAGTACGGGCAGAAGATCGGGGAGCCCGTGGACGAGGGATTCTCCATCGGGGTCTGGGCGAGCATGGCCGGCACC
>JBFLXF010000249.1:0-4693 GCA_040757515.1 Actinomycetota bacterium | reverse complement strand
AGAAGGTAGCGCTGGTGGCCTGCATGCGCAGGCTGCTGGTGATCCTCAACGCGGTGCTCAAACATCGCGTCCCCTGGAGGTCTGCTCATGCCCTAACCCCTTGACTTCAAAGACAGTTGCTTCTCTCTCCTCCAGGCCCCCAACTCTAGCACGGTGCCGCCAGCCGGAACCCGGAAAACCCTTCTACGCAAAACTTATTATCCGTGTTATTATCAATATTGACAAGTTGGTGTGGAAAGGAACGTGATGCAGCGGACTACGGAGAGGGTTGGGGTCCGGTCGGATCTGGGTTCGGTAGGGAGTCTTCCTGAGGCTTTGAGTCTGAGCGTGGAGGCTCGTGGCGGGCGGACGGCGCTGGCGAGCAAGGTGGGCTCGCGTTGGGTTGAGATCTCCTACGAGCGGTTGTGGGAGCGCGTTGGGGACTTCGCCGCTGGTCTCTATCACCTGGGCGTCAGGAGAGGCTCGCGGGTCGGGCTTATCTGCAGAAACAGGCCTGAATGGCCGGTGGTGGACTTCGCCGTACAGAGTCTGGGCGCGGCGACGGTGCCCGTCTACCCGACGCTCGAAGAGGAGCAGGTGCGTCACATCCTGCGGGACTGTGGAGCGGTTGCCGTTATCGTCGAGGATGAGGATCTGCTCGGGAAGGTTTCCGGGGTCCGGGACGGGCTACCCGAGCTGCGTCACCTCGTCCTCATCGGGAGTCCGGAGGATGAGAGGCTGCATGCGAGCGAGGTTGAGGAGAGCCTGCCGCGACTGCCGCACGCCGCGGTCGAAGAGTCCGGCGGCGAGGCGGTGCTGAGGATGGCGGAGGTCGAGGCGAAGGGGAGAGTGGAGCCGCTCGCGGGCTGGGAGGAGGGCTGGCGCTCGCTCGGCAGGGATGATGTCGCGACGATCATCTACACCTCCGGCACCACCGGGGCGCCCAAGGGCGTGATGCTCACGCACGGCAACTTCCTCTCCAACGTAGAGGGGGTACTGCGGGCGCTGCCGTTCAGGGGAGAGGACATCTTTCTCTCCTTCCTGCCGCTCTCGCACGTCTTCGAGCGGTGCGGGCATTACCTGGCGCTCGCTCTGGGGACGAAGATCTTCTACGCCGAGTCCGTCGAGAAGGTACCCGAGAACTTGCGTGAGGTGCGTCCGACGGTCATGCTCAGTGTGCCACGTCTCTACGAGAAGATGTACGACCGAGTTCTGCAGAGGGTCGAGTCGGGGTCGGCCTTGAGGCGCAGGCTTTTTCACGCGGCCATCGCCGCCGGGCGCAAGAGGTACGAGCTGGAGCGAACCGGGCGTCCGGTGGGGCGCGCTCTCAAGATGAGGCTTGCGCTCTATGACCGGCTCGTCTTCAAGAAGCTGCGCGAGGCCGTGGGCGGCAGACTCAGGTTCTTCGTGGCGGGTGGTGCCAAACTGGAGAAAGAGATCGGGGAGTTCTTCTACGCGGCGGGCGTGGTGATCATCGAGGGCTATGGCCTCACGGAGACCTCGCCGGTCATCGCGTGCAACCGGCTGCCGGTGCCGCGCTTCGGGACCGTCGGGCTGCCGCTGGACAACGTGGAGGTGAGGGTCGCGCCGGAGGACGGCGAGGTGCAGGTGCGGGGGCCGAGCGTGATGCGCGGCTACTTCGAGAACGAGGAGGCCACGCGCGAGGCGTTCACCTCCGACGGCTGGTTCAGGACCGGCGACATGGGCGAGCTAGACGACGAGGGATACCTCAGCATCACCGACCGGCTCAAGA
Source organism: Actinomycetota bacterium (assembly GCA_040757515.1). Classification (GTDB taxonomy): domain Bacteria; phylum Actinomycetota; class Rubrobacteria; order Rubrobacterales; family Rubrobacteraceae; genus JBFLXF01. Next base: position 2,961 of record JBFLXF010000249.1, on the reverse strand, counting down.
ACCTCATCGTCCTCTCGACCGGCAAGAACGTCGCCCCCGCTCCGATAGAGGCGGCCATCGTCTCTGCGCCGCACGTCGCCCAGGTCGTGCTCCTCGGCGACGGCAAAAAGTACGTCTCGGCGCTCGTCGTTCCCGACTACGACGCGGTGCGGACCGCGTTGCGCACGGAGGCCTCCAACGAGGAACTCGCCGGAGACGAACTGTGCCTCAAGCTCATAGAGCGGGAGGTCGCGGAGGCGTGCGCCCGCTTCGCGGACTACGAGCGCCCCAAGAAGGTGGCGCTCCTTGCGCGCGAGCTGACGCACGAGACCGGGGAGCTTACGCCCACGCTCAAGGTCAAGCTGCGGGTGGTGCGGGAGCGCTACAGGGACAAGATAGAGAGCCTCTACGCCTGAGCGGCGCGGAGAACGAGGGGAGGCGGTTTGGCAGAGGCAACGAGGCAGTCGGAAGGAGGGAGCGGGCAGGAGCCGTCGGCGACGCCGCACGAGGTCTTTCTCGGGGAGGTCAAGTCCAAGACCGTCTTTCCGCTTCTGATTCTGCACCTGGTGCGCAAGAGGCCCGAGTACGGCAACAGCATCATCAACCAGATAAGGGAACTGAGCGCAGGGGTGATGAGCGTCTCGCCGAACACGGTCTACCCGCTCCTGCGGCGCCTGGAGGAGAAGGGCTACGTCGAGGGGAAGTGGGAGCGGCCGGAGACCCGCAGCCGCCGCTTCTACACGATCACTCCGCGCGGCGAGGAGAAGTACCATGAGATAAAGACTGGCGTGGAGGAGCACCTCCTGCGGGTAAGAAGGGCGATCGAGGCGTTGCACGAGGAGATCTACGGAGACGGGAGGTAGCATGACGCATCGCATAAGAAGGGTGGCCGTCCTCGGAGCGGGGACGATGGGCGCGGCCATCGCCGCCCACTGCGCCAACGCAGGGCTGGAGGTCGACCTGCTGGACATCGCCGCGCAGGGTGAAGCCGGCGACGACAGGGACGCCGTCGTCAAGGCCGGCTTCGACCGGATGCTTAAGGCCCGTCCGCCCGCTCTCATGGCCAAGAACGTCGCCGAGCGCATACGCCTGGGCAACTTCGAAGACGACCTGGGGCGCGTCGCCGAGGCCGATTGGGTCCTGGAGGCGATAATTGAGCGGCTCGAACCGAAGCAGCAGCTGATGGAGCGCGTCGAGGCGCTAGCCAAAGAGGATGCGATCATCTCCTCGAACACCTCCGGGATACCGCTGCACAGGATCGCCGAGGGTCGCTCCGAACCCTTCAGGCGGCGCTTTCTGGGGACGCACTTCTTCAACCCGCCGCGCTACCTGAAGCTGCTGGAGATCATCCCGACCGGCGACACCAACCCCGAGGTGGTCGAGCGGATACGCGACTTTGGCGAGCGGGTCTTGGGCAAGGGCGGCGTGATCGCCAAGGACACCCCGAACTTCATCGGGAACAGGCTCGGCTCCTTCGCCGGGATGCAGTCTGTCACCTACGCCTTCGAGAATGGCTACACGATAGAGGAGGTCGACGCGATAACGGGACCCCTGATCGGGCACCCGAAGACCGCCACCTTCCGCCTCAACGACCAGGTGGGCCTCGACATCGCGGTCGGCGTCGCCGAGAACCTCTACGAAGCCGCTCCCGAGGACGAGTCGCGCGAGGAGTTCAAGCCGCACCCGAAGCTCAAGGAGATGGTCGAGCGCAACCTCCTCGGCAATAAGACCGGCGCGGGCTTCTACAAGAGGGACAGGCGCGACGGCAAGACCGTCTTCGACGTTCTGAATCTGGAGACGTTCGAGCACGAGCCCGCGAAGAACCCGGAGATACCCATCGCGCAGGAGGCCCGGAGGCAGGGAGACCTCGGCGCGCGGCTGCGGTTCCTGATGGAAAAGGCCGACGAGGACCGGCACGCCCGCTACATCCGGGATACGCTCCTGCCGTACCTGGCCTACGCTTCGCGGCGGGTGCCGGAGATCTCCGACACTTTGGAGGACGTCGACCACGCGATGGAGTGGGGCTTCGCCCACGAAGCGGGTCCTTTCCGTACCTGGGACCTGCTCGGCGTGCGCGAGACCGTCGAGCGGATGAGGTCTTTGGGCATAGAGGCTGGCCCCTGGGTAGAGGAGATGCTCAAAGGAGGCAACGGGAGTTTCTACAGGCGCGAGGGCGGGCGCGAGCTGCAGTTCAGCCCGGTGACGCGGCGCTACGAGCCGGTGCGCGAGGACCCGCTCGTCATCTCGCTGGATCGGCTGCGCGAGGAAGGCAGGGAGCTTGCGCGAAACGACTCGGCGAGCCTGCTCGACCTCGGCGACGGCGTGCTGTGCCTTGAGTTTCACTCTAAGGGCAACTCCATAGACCGGGGCGTCGTGGAGATGGGCTACGCGGCGCTCGAGGCGTTGAATCGGGATGAGGTGGCCGGGCTCGTCATCGGCAACGAGGGCAGAAACTTCTGCGTCGGGGCGAACCTCGGCGAGATCGCCTACGCGGTGCAAAATGGGATGCTCGATCAGGTCGGAAAGAGCGTGGATGCCCTGCACGACCTGCTCATGGGCTTCCGCTTTGCGGCCAAGCCCGTAGTCGCCGCCCCGCGGGGCCAGACGCTCGGCGGGGGGCTCGAGATCTGCCTGCATGCCGACCGTGTCGTCGCCGCCGGCGAGACCTACATGGGCCTCGTCGAGGCAGGCGTCGGTCTCATCCCCGCGGGCGGCGGCACGAAGGAGCTGGCCCGCAGGATAGTCTCGCGCGCGATGAGCACCGCGCCGAATACCCCGGCGCTTCCCTTCCTGCAAAAGGCGTTCGAGACGATAGCGATGGCGAAGGTCTCCGGCAGCGCCCTCGAGGCGCGGGAGCTCGGCTTCCTCGACGAGGACGACCGGGTGGTGATGAATGCCGACCACGTCCTCCACGCCGCAAAGAGGGAGGTTCTCGACCTCGCCGACGGCTACGCGCCGCCGGAGCGCGACCACAACGTCTAT
>JBFLXF010000248.1:0-4699 GCA_040757515.1 Actinomycetota bacterium | reverse complement strand
GCCCCGCTAGAGCCGCATCTCGCCGCCGCGGCCCAGACCGCCGAAGAGAGGGGGGCGCGGGTGGTGAGGACGCTCGCCCCCGTCGGGGTGGAGGGTACGGCGCGCTTTCTGCAGGACGTGGCGCGGGAGGCCGGGCGGGCGGCGAACGAGCTAGCGCGATCCCGGGCGGCGTGGAACGAGCTCGAGGGGCTCAGGAACCGTGTGCGGGGCAAGAGGCTCTTCTTCGCCGGGGACACCGGGGTGGAGCTGCCGCTCGCGCGCTTTCTGGCCGACGCCGGAGCGGTCGTCCTGGAGGTAGGCGTGCCAAGACTGGACCGGCGGGTGCTGGCGCACGAGATACAGGCGCTCGGTCCGGACGTGGACGTGGTCGAGTTCCCGGACTGGCGCGGCCAGCTGGAGCGCATAGAGACGGCCCGGCCGGACCTGGTAGTCGCGAGCCCGGGACTGCACGCCGCCCTCGTCGCCCGCGGCCACCTCTGCCGCTCGCCCTGGGACTTCCTGCGGACCGGCATCCACGGTTACGAGGGCGCCCGGCGAATGCTGGATCTCCTCGCGCATACCTTCGACCGGGCGGAGGCGCTCGACGCCCTGAACCTGTGAGGGAGATACCGTGAGGCTGGTGCATGGCGTCTACGAGGGACCGGCGAGCTACGGCGTGCTGCGCCTCGCCGCGAGCATGCGGAGCGTGCACGCCGTCCTGCGCGCCCTGCCCGCAGAGGCGTACTTCCCGGCCCTTCGCGCCGCCCTGGAGAAGAGCGGCGAGGTATCGCCGGTTACCCTCAGTCCGATCTGGCGCCGCCCCGAAGACTCCCGCGCCCCCGGTAACCTCGCCCGGGATCTCGCGGAGACGGCCCGGCGCCACCCGGAGACGGAGGCGATCATCGTGGCCCGCTCGGAGGCGGCCCTGCTCTCCGGGGAGGAGGCGCCGGAGATATCCCTGCCGGAAGACGAGAAGACTGGCGAGGCTCGGAGGCTCATCCTGTGCGATTGGGAGGCACCCGGAATCGGAGAATTGGAGGGCGCGGATCTCGCGCTGGAAGATCTCGTCCGAGCGTATGCGCGGCGTGAGGAGCGCAGCCCCAGACCGACGGTGAACCTCTTCGGACCGCCGGCGCTGCATCCGGCAGCTGAGGCGGAGTACGAGGAGGCGGAGCGTCTGCTCGACCTTATCGGGATAGGGGTCAACGCGCGAGCACCGCTCGGCGCGAGCCCGGAGGACCTCGCCGGGCTGACGCGGGCGTGGGCGAACGTCGTCCTCTGCCGCGAGACCGGAGAGTCGGCGACGCTGTACCTGCAGGACGAGTTCGGGATGCCTCGAGTGACGACGCCCATGATCGGATCGGCGGGAACTGGAGCCGCGCTCCGGGCGGTCGGCGCACTTTGCGGCCTGGAAGAGCGGCAGATACGTCGCGCCGTTTGGGGAGAGCTGGCGCGCACGGCGAAGCTGCCATGGTACGCGAGGCTCGCCGCGCCGGAGACCTTCAGAGGCCGCAGGGCCGTGCTCTTCGGCGACTTCACGCGGTCTTTGGGGCTCGGGTATGTGCTCTCCCGGGAGGTGGGGCTGGAGGTCGCCGCCTGCGGCACCTACGCGGCTCACCTGGAGCGCGACTTCCTCTTTCACGCTCACACCCTCACCGACGAAGCGTTTATCTCGGACGACCCGGAGGATGTGGCGGCCCGCATCGAGGATACGAGCCCGGACCTCATCGTGGGCACGTTTCTCGAAGAGGAGGTCGCCGACTCCCTGGGAGTTCCCTTCTTGCCGCTGTGCGCGCCTGCCGCAGAGCACCCCTTCGTGGAACGCCCGCTGGTGGGATATGCGGGCGGCAACGTGCTCGCCGACGCGCTCGACGTCGCCCTGGGCGGGATAGAAGAGAGATCCGAGGTGGTCGTCCCGGAGACCGGGATGCCGTGGACCGAAGAGGCGATGGAGGAACTCGAGGCGGTGCCGCCGTTCCTGAGAGGGCGGGCGCGCAGGCTCGCAGAAGAGGAAGCGCGGGAGCTGAAGGCCCCGGAGGTGACGCGCGAGATCTTCCTCCGCTCCCGCCCTTAGGACGCTATAATCCCCACCCGATGGGCATAAGGGACTTTATCCGCTACCTAGAAGAACACCGCAAGAGCCTGGAGCGCGTCGGGGAGCTCTCCGCCGTCGAGCGCGAGGAGATCCTCAAGGAGGCCGAGATGATGGTCGGTATGGCCGACGCGGCGGTGAGAGAGCTGGAGTCCGTCCTCGCCCACCGCCGCCCAAACCTCCCCGAGGAGCACGCCATCCGCTTCGCCCAGGACGTCTTTCTCCACCTGCGGGAGCAGGAGGAGGAGGTCAAGAGGCGCCTGCGCGCCCTCGCCTCCTGAAACGACGCGCCTCCGGGTAGACCGGCCGCCCGCAGCGTATACCGGTACACGCGCTACTCGCCTGCCGGCGCAAGCTCCCGTTCCTCTTTGCGAACCCGCACGGAGACTACCCTGCTATCCGGTATGGACGTGAGCTTGTGCTGCTCGTCGAAGAAGTAGACAACCCCCTCCATGTGGGTCAGCAGCCTGCCCTTCACCACCGTGCGATCTCCGTCCGACAGGGCTATCTCCACCGCGGGCAACGGAGGGTTGATGGCTGTCGCATCGATAAGCTGCAGCAGGAAGCTCGCAAAGAAGGCTAGCGTTATGGCTACGAGAAGCAAGCTCAGATCCACCTCGATAAAGGGCGACTCCGACCGGACTTCCATCGCGCCGGCGGCCAGACGACCCGCTACGAAGAACGCCGGTATGGAAAGCCCGACGGTGATCCATATGAGCCACCTGTACCTGGGGTTCTCGGGCGTAGGCCCCAGAAGCCATCGAATGCGCGGCCATCTCCAGAACAGCCAGTAGCCCCCGGCCAGCAGCGCGAGCAACGCGAAGATACCGATAACCCAACCGGCCAGGGCGGATATCCTGGCAGAGAGGAGGTCGAGTACGGGGAAGATCATCAGCCACCACGTCAGCAGCAAGATCGCCACTATGGTCGGGAAGCCCACGAAGATCCTGATCCCCTGTCCCACGATCATCGCTCTGGGTATCAACGACATCGCGTACCACGTCGTGGAAGCGTCGTTGTTCCACCGCTTGTGGATGGGCCAGGCCAATCCGAGCAGGCCCAGCACGTAGATCGCTGCTCCTACCACCGTGACGAGGGCGGCCACCTCCGCTAAGCCTGCCATGCGCTCTCTCCTGCCCGAGACTCTGCTCCTCGTAAGACATCTTAGCCGGACCGGTAAGCCGAAGGCAGGGACGCAGAGCAACCCGGTCCGTACCTCCCGGGGTACGCAACGCACCGCGCTGACGGCTACGTCGCGTTGCCGCGCCACCAAGTCCCCGTATGCCGGCCAGAGAACGGTGAGTACGGCCCGACCACCGCGAGCAAGCCTCCACACCGATATTTGACCAATCGTTCCAATATCTGTATGCTGGTCGGCGTGAGGACGACGCGGGTGTCGGTCTCCGTGGCGAGAGGAGCGGGTTTTGGGCAAAGCCGGGTGGTGGCGGACGACGGCGGTGATAGTGGCTTCGGGGTGTCTTATCTCCCTGGTCACCTTCGGTCTGAGGACGAGCTTCGGTCTGTTCGCCGAGCCGATCTCCGGGAGCCGCGGCTGGAGCATGGAGGTCTTCGCCCTTGCGATGGCGATCCAGAACCTGCTCTGGGGCATCGGGCAGCCCATTGCCGGCGCCATCGCCGACCGCTACGGCGCCGCGAGGGTGCTCGCCGCCGGCGGCGCGGTCTACGCTTCGGGTGTCGCGCTGATGGCCACAAGCCCCACGCCCCTCGCCTTCCACCTGACCGCGGGCGTGCTGGTAGGTCTCGGGCTCTCCGGCGGATCGTTCACCATCGTCATTGCGGCCTTGGGTCGGCTGGTGTCCGAGGATCGTCGCTCCTGGGCGATGGGCCTGGCGACCGCCGCGGGTTCGCTCGGGCAGTTCGCGTTCGCCCCCTTAGGAGGGATGTTCCTGGCCGCCTACGGCCCCCAGACCGCGCTCCTCCTGCTCGCCGGCTTCGTGGCCGTCGTCCCGGTGCTGGCCGTCGCCCTAAGAGGTCGCGGGACTGCCGGCGAGGCGCCGAACGAGCCCGCGCTGCCGGCGCGCGAGGCCCTGGCGGCGGCGTTCGGGCACGGCGGCTACCTGCTGCTGGTGGCGGGGTTCTTCGTCTGCGGCTTCCACATAGCTTTCATCACGACGCACCTGCCTGCGCACATCTCCGCGGCGGCGGGGCACGCGCACGGGGCGCACGCTACCGGGCCCGGGATCGCGGCCTGGGCGCTGGCGGTCATCGGCCTGGCGAACATCGTGGGCTCCTACACGGCAGGGGTGCTCGGCGGCAGGCGGAGCAAGCGCAAGCTGCTCTCCGGGATCTACCTGGCGCGGGCGGCCGTCATAGTTCTCTTCGTCACGCTGCCGCCATCGCCGGCCGCCGTGCTCGCCTTCGCCGCCCTGATGGGTGTGCTCTGGCTCTCGACCGTGCCGCTGACCAGCGGGCTAGTCGCCGTGATGTTCGGCACCCGCTACCTGGGTACCCTCTTCGGGTTCGTCTTCTTCTCCCACCAAGTCGGGGCGTTCCTCGGGGTATGGCTAGGAGGGGTCGCCTACGAGCGGACCGGCGGATTTATGCCGGTGTGGTGGACGGGAGTAGCGTTGGCCGTAATCGCCGCCGGTCTCCACTGGCCCATAGCCG
>JBFLXF010000247.1:0-4724 GCA_040757515.1 Actinomycetota bacterium | reverse complement strand
AGCAGCCCTTCATAGACCCCGACGACATGTCGAAGCTCAAGCGCATCCAGCGTCTGAAGCTCGCCTTGCCCGTCCGCAACATCACGTTCAGGGAAGAGAGCACGCTGACCCACTCTGTCCGCCGGGCGGTCTACGAGTTCTTCCGCCAAAAGATGGACGACGAGCGCCTGATCGACACTTTGAGCTGGTTCGTCTTCCAGGAGTACGGGCCAAAGGTGTCCGCCTGGACCCTGGCGAGCTGCCCGGTGTGCGACGCCCCCAACGTGCAGCTGCGCCGCTCGGAGATCACCGGCGACAGCACCTTTTCCTGCGACGACTGTGGGGGAGAGATCTACCTGACCGACGTCTTCCGCCTGCACGAGGCCGTGGACGACGAGCTCGGCGCCGGCGGCATACTCGGCTACGTCACCACGACCATCGAACAGATCATACTCGTGCACCTGATCCGGCTGATCCTCAAGACCAAGCCTGCCTTGCTCGGGCAGATCCTCTTTATCAAGGATGGCCCCCTCGCCTTCTTCGGTCAGACGGCGAACATGCACAGGCCCATGCGGGAACTCGTCAAGTATCTGCTCGACCACAACACCTTGTACCTCGCCGGCCTGGAGAAAAGCGGCCCCTTCGTGGATCATGCCGACGAGATCACCGACAAGCTGGAGCCCGGGACCGTCCTCATCCTCGACAACGACTACATCTACCGCTACGTCCTGCCCGGTAAGGCCGACCCCGCGAACCCCTACGGCCGCACCACCTACTACAGCAACAAGCTCATCTTCAAGACCCGGGGAGGACAGGTCTACGTGGTGTCGGTGCCGACCCGCGAGGTCCTGGCGCACCCCACGGAGGATGACCTGGAGAACCTGCCGGAGATCCTCACCAACATAGAGAAGCTCCGCTGCGACATGTACGACAACGCCCTGGTGCCGGTGGCCCTGGCCAACAAGCTCGTCTCGCTCGCCAACCACCCCAGCTCGAGAATCCTCCAGAAGTTCGCGACCGGCGCTATCCGGGGCTCTTGGGATAGGTCCGGTTAGTAGAAGGTTAACTGTCGGCTATATAATGCTTCCCGGTCTACCTCGATACTGCGCTTCTGGGCAACATCACCAGGTCTTCATCAAGGCTCTGGCGATAAATCTCCAGCCCGCCGCTCTTCTCCAGAGCCGTCCTGTCTATATAACCCATCTCGAATGGGAAGAGCGCAGCAGAGTTCAGCAGGGCAGACAGGGCTGCGGCATCTGATCCGCTGGCGCGCAGCATCGCCTCGATAAGCCAGAAGACGACCTTCTCGTTTTCTATAGGGCGCTTGGGAGCCGAAAGATAGACTCCTTTTTCATCGGCCTCTCGCAAGACGTCCCACTCCACCATACTCCTGAGAACGTGCCGCAGAGCGCGCGCCAGTATCTCCCGCTCGCCGTACACTTCGGCCAGCCTGCTCCGTGCCTGGGGGACGCTGAAAGCCCCTTGCAGGTTGAGCAACCTCCCTGCCGTCGTCGCAACATCCCGGAGGAAAGGGTAGGTGGCAAGGCTCATGCCCCAGTGCAGCGCCAGCCTGCCGGGAGGCGTCTGATCGGGAAAGAGCTCAAGCCCCCTGCCGCGCAACCCTTTGAGCTCCTCGGATGTCGGGACCCAGACCCGCAGCAGCACCGTCTTCGTCTTCCGGCGCGCGTTCTTTCCCGAGACCTCCCCTTCGAGGAGAAAGTCCAGCTTTTTGCGGATGTCTTCCGCGTCCATCCCGCGCGCGGCCCACTCCGCGGTGGCGTCGAGCCAGCTGAGGCGCACTTTCCGGTCGAAGCCTATGAACCTTGCGGGCTCCATCGAGTCTAATTCTCCCTCTCTGCCTTCACGAACGGGACCACGAGTTCCTCCAGGGATACTCCTCCGTGGCTGACCACACGCTCCCCTGCGGGCACGAACGCCGCCCGCCCCGGCGCGAGGAGCGGAAGGTACCCTTGCGGAAGCCCGACGGCGGGCCATTGTATCGCGCCGGGGTACTCCCTGGCGACCCTCTCTCTGAGCAGAGGATCGGTGTAGACTCGCACCCTCTCCCCGCGCACCGCCGCGACGGATCCTTCCAGAGGACGCCCGACGCCTCTGGCCTCTATGTTCCCGTGGTCGGACGTGAGATAGACCTCGAAGCCCCGGCCGAGCAGAACCTCGATAATCCGGGCGAGGCTCCCCATCCCGGCCCAATCGCGCACCTGCCCGTGCATCCCGCGCATCCCGAGCTTCATGCCGTGCATGATTTCATCCACCATCCGCACCACGATCCCCAAGACCCGGACTCTGCGCTCCGAAGCCGCCTCCTCGATTGCCGCCTCGTCGCCGTCTCCCACCAGGTTCACGTAGGCGATTTCGGACCTGCCGAGCGCCGCCGAGTCCGCCCAGAAGCGGGTCCAGAGTTCCCCTTCTTTGGCGTTCGTAGCTATGGTGTCCGGGAAGTAGAACGGGACCCTGCCGGCGAAGATCGCCTGCCGGCACACCGGAGTTATGGTGGGGACCCACGCGAAGACCTCTCCCTCTCGCACCCTCGATCCGGAGAGCGAACCTCGCAACACCACCCACTGGTCCAAGGAGAGTCCGTCCAGCACGACCAGCGCGATCTTCCCTCCCGACTCCTTCAGCCTTCGCGCGAGAGCCCGAGGGATATGGTGCACCATGACCGGCGGAGAGGACGGAAGGTTGTGGAGTCCGGCGTAACGGCTTTGCAGCCACTTGAGGAAAGAGGCGTCGAGCCTCTCCTGAAGCTCCCGTATCTCTTCCTCAAACCGCGTGGGCTCGCCCTCGTACCTGATAGCCCCGAGCTCGGCCCAGCGGCGCGCGAAGGCGAGCCAGTCCCGGTAGCCGGCCGCAGCATCCGGGAGGAACTCCCGGACCGCAGCCACGAGCCTCTCCATCCTGCCCAACCTGTCGGAGCGAGGGTCTAGCCTTACCCCCACGGAGAACCATTTCCCTGCCAGAGAGCCCGCCTCCGGGTGGGAGACGGGCTCTAGAAGCCCTTCCGAGAAGAGGTTGTCCACGTAGATCCTCACCCCGGGGTCGTCGAAAGGAAGGTCAGTGGGGCCGGGGTGCCTCAGGTCGTAGGCGGCGGCCGGCTCCCGGACCCCTTCCGGCCGGCTCTCCGCCACGCGGTCCAAAAAGACCGGCCACCTCTCCTGCAAAAAAGAGAAGAAAGCATCCCGGTCCGGGACTATCTCCTCCAGTGGCCAGTCTGCAAACCGCCCGCCCCGGCGCACCAGCTCCACCAGCCGTTCGGCCAGCATGGCCGGGATCCTCCTCCCAGCATAGTGAATTCTCAAGAGGGCTCCGAGCAGGTCCTCCGGGCGCAGGAGAAGCTCCGGGGAGAGACCGTAGAGGTGCCTGAGCACGAAGTCTCTGGTCGCGTTCTCGCCCAGCCGGTCGTGGATGGGGTTCTCTCGTTGCGCCCTGTAGAGTTCGTCCAGCTCCTCGCGGTCCAGGGCCGCGACGACCGGGTAGCTCAGGTTCGGGAAGAGCTCGCCCAGGCTGAAAGACAGCCTGCGCCCGGTGCTGAGCAGGTCGTACGGCAGCCGCTCCAGCTCTACTTCGCGCACGATGACGGCCAGCTCGGCCTCCTCACCCCTGTCCCAACGCTCCCGGTATCCCGCCTCGTAGGCGTACCGGAAGGCAATAGTGTCCTCTCCGAACTCCAGCACCTCGAATCCCCGCCGGGCGAGAGATGCGGCCACCATCTCCTCCGAGAGAAGGCCGTCCGGATCGGCGACCAGGGTTAGGCGTGATACCCCGGGCACGAACTCCTTGAGGATCTCCTCCCGCCAGCTCACACGCGCGCTTCTTCGTCGGGGAAGGACCTGATCTCCGCCCAGTTCGAAAGATGCTGCCCGGGATCATCCATGCGGTTCAGGAAGACCTTGCCCCACTTGCTGCGCGGGTCCTGCGCCTCCCGGACGACCTCCACCGGGAAGACGTAGAACTGGGGCTCCCTGCGCCCCTCCTCGCTCCTTTCCCGCCCGCGCCGGTAGCGGTATCCGCGGTTCAGAGCCACGAAGACCACGAAATCGCACTCGAAGCTCCTTATAGGGAAGCCGCCGTCATGATCCGTCGCCCAGCGGCTCTTGACCTGGATCCTGCACGAACCGTTCTTCTCCGGGTTCGTCGCGATTATGTCGTAGCCGGGAAAGTTCGTGTACGCCTTGAACGCCTGGATGCCCTCGATAAGCAGGTTTCCGAGCACCAGAAACTCCGCCCCGGCGGACTCCAGAGAGGTGTCGAGCCTGCCCATAGCCCCGGCCCTAGAACTCTCCCGTCCTCGTCAGCGCCTGGTCGTACCACATGAGGAGCTTGGAGTCTTCCTGCAACACGCTCTCGGGTATCTTCCGAGCGACTTCAAGGATGGTGGCGTAGTCCCGCTCGGCGAAGGCTCTCTTGAACCCGGCGCGCACGGCTTCTAGCCGGAAGACCCTGAGCCTGCGGCCCTTGAAGTCCCTGTACTCCTCGAACTCCCTGAGAAGCCCCCTCTCGCGCAGCTTCTCCAGGTCTCTCTCCCTCTCCGGGTCGGGGACGTACCAGCGGTCCTTCGCCGCCCGCAGCAACTCCGGGTCGGCGGTTTCGAGCCCCGCCGGGGTGAGCCTGCCCCGGGACTCGAGCTCCGCTATCTTCGGCCTCAGCTTCGCGGACTGCTTCATCCAGGAGACGATCTGGTGCGGTATCGGCCCCTCGCCGCCGTAGCGCAGGAAGCTCTCTTCGAG
>JBFLXF010000246.1:0-4736 GCA_040757515.1 Actinomycetota bacterium | reverse complement strand
CCCTCCAGCCAGCCCTCGCACAGGTGCTCGGAGAGGACCTCCATCACCCGGCCGTCGGGCGAGACGTGGTCGTCTAGCGGTATCGTCTTGCCGACGAAGCAGCGGTCCTCGACCTCAAAGACGGCGCCGAGCCGGTTGGAGTTGGTCTCGTCCGGGCAGAAGAGCCGGAAGTTCCGTTGGGCGGCGTTGCGCGTGAAGGTGTCGCGCAAGAGCTCCCCGAGCTTGCGGGTGGACTCGTGGCGCACGGTGGCCGGCGCCGGCACCTCGACGGCGTAGTCGCGGAAGTCCGGCACTTCGAGGTCCTTGAGCACCCGTCCGCCGTTGGCGTGCGGGTTCGCGCCCATGCGCCGCTCTCCCTCCGGGGCGAGCGCGGCCAGCTCGGGGAGGAGCCGGCCCTCTTCATCGAACAGTTCCTCGGGCCGGTAGGAGCGCATCCACTCTTCGAGCCGGGCGAGTTGATCCGGGTCGCCCCTCACGCCGGAGAGCGGCACCTGGTGGGAGCGGAAGGTGCCGGTGATGGGCATACCGTTCACCTCAGCCGGTCCGGTCCAGCCCTTGGGGGTGCGCAGCACGATGGCGGGCCAGCGGGGACGCCCCGAAACACCGTTCTCGCGGGCCTCTTGCTGTATGTTCCGGATCTCCTCGTAGCACGCGTCCAGCGTGGCGGCGAACGCCTGGTGCACGCGGGGCGGGTCGTCACCCTCGACGAAGTGGACCCTGTAGCCGTGCCCTTCGAGCAGCTTGCGGACCTCGGTGTCGGAGGCGCGGCCCAGCACGGTGGGGCCCGAGATCTTGTACCCGTTCAGGTGCAGTATGGGCAGGACCGCTCCGTCGCGAACAGGGTTGAGGAAGCTGATGGACTTCCAGGAGCCCTCCAGCGGCCCGGTCTCGGCCTCGCCGTCGCCGACGACCGCGGCTACCAGCAGGTCCGGGTTGTCGAAGGCGGCGCCGAAAGCGTGGGTCAGGACGTAGCCCAGCTCGCCGCCCTCGTGGATCGAGCCGGGGGTGGGCACGCTGACGTGGCTGGGAACGCCGCCGGGCGTCGAGAACCGGCGGAAGAGCCGTTGCATACCCGCCACGTCTTGAGATATCTCCGGGTAGACCTCGGAGTAGGTCCCTTCCAGGTAGACGTTCGCCAGGATCGCGGGTCCGCCGTGGCCGGGGCCGGCCAGGTAGATGGCGTCCACGTCCCGCTCCCGTATCAGGCGGTTGAGGTGGACGTAGATCAGGCTCAAGCCCGGCGAGGTGCCCCAGTGCCCGAGCAGGCGCGGCTTGATGTGCTCGGGCTTGAGCGGCTCGCGCAGGAGGGGGTTGTCTTTGAGGTAGATCTGGCCGACCGTCAGGTAGTTGGCGGCCTGCCAGTAGCGGTCCATCTTATCCAGCAGATCAGCCGAGAGCGGCCCTTCCACCGGTCCTTGCGCGACCGGCGGCGCGGCGCCGTCCTCGACAGCGCTGGAGATACCAGGGTCGAAACGGTATGCGGTGTTTTCCTTCATGTTACGCTCCTTCCTTCATCGTTGGCTTTACGAGCTCGCGGGTGTGGCGCGCGATCATCAGGTCCTCGTCGGTGGGGATCACGCGCACGGCCACCGGGCTCCCTTCGTGGGAGACGACGGGCGCGTTCTGCGCGTTGCGCTCCGGGTCTAGCCTCACGCCGAGGAACCCCAGGCCCTCGCAGATGCGCCACCGCACGGCCGGCGCGTGCTCCCCGATACCGCCGGTGAAGACGAGCGCGTCGAGCCCGCCGAGCGCGGCGGCTAAAGAGCCCAGGGACTTCTTCGCTACGTAGCAGAAAAGCTCCACCGCCTCGGCGGCGCGCGGGTCGTCCGCCTCGCGCTCCAGCAGGTCGCGCATGTCCGCGCTCGTCCCCGAGACCCCGAGCAGTCCCGACTCCCGATTGACGAGGTCGCCTAAATCGTCCGGGTCCATCGACCGGAGCAGGTGGAGGAGCACGCCGGGGTCCAGGTCGCCGGGCCTGGTGCCCATCACGATCCCGCCGGCCGGGGTGAAGCCCATCGTCGTGTCCACGCCCACGCCTTCCTTCACGGCGGCCATGCTCGCCCCGTTGCCGAGGTGCGCGACGACGACGCGCCCGGCGGCGGCCTCCGGGTCCAGGTGGCGCAACTCCTCCATCACGTACTCGTAGGAGAGGCCGTGGAACCCGTAGCGGACGATACCCTCGTCCGCGAGGTGGCGGGGGAGCGCGAAGAGCCGGGCGACGCGGGGCATCTTCCGGTGGAAGGCGGTGTCGAAGGCCGCCACCTGCGGCATCCCCGGTCCCAGGGCCTCCCGGACGGCCCGGACCGCCGCGAGCGCGGGGCCGTTGTGCAGGGGCGCAATCTCCTGGAGGGCTTCGATCTCTCCGAGCGCCTCGCCGTCCAGGAGCGCCGGCCCGGAGAAGCGCGCCCCGCCGTGGACGACCCGGTGGCCGACCGCCTCGATGCCTTCCAGGAGGCCGGCGGAGTCGAGCGCCCGGATCGCGCGCAGTGCCGCCTCGCCGTGATCGGGGACCGCGGCGAGCTGTACGGTCCGCTCGCCGCTCTCCTCCGCGAGCTCGACGCTCCCGCGGCCTCCGATCCTGTCCACGATCCCGCGGGCCCGGGAACGCTCCTTATCCGCCGCGTCGAAGAGCTCGAACTTCAGCGTGGAGCTGCCGCAGTTGATGGTGAGGACCCTCATGCCGCCGCGACGGCCCGCAGGAAGTACTCCGGCGCGACCCTGAACTGCTCGCGGCAGGACTCGGAGCAGAAATGGTAGCGGTGGTTCCGGTACTCGTACTCGAGTGCCGCCTGCGAGTCGAGCAGCATCCCGCAGACGGGGTCCCGCTCCTCTCCCGAAAGCCCGGCCTGGGCCACCGCTACTGTGGGTTGCCGCGCCCCGAGCAAAGCCCCGTAGAGCCTGAGCTCGTCGGCGATCAGGCGCGTCAGCAGGAACCGTTCGCGCACGAGCTCCCGGCCCCTCTCCGCCAGCTCCGCGCCCTCCTCCGGGTCCCTCAGGAGCCGCAGGGTCTTCGCGGCGCACTCCTCGACGGAGTCCACCAGGAAGCCGCCGGCTCCGTTTTGCATCTGTAGCGGGATGCCCCCGGCGCGGCCCGCCACCACCGGCGTCCCCTTCCACAGCGCCTCGGAGACGACCAGGCCGAAGCCCTCACGGATGGACTTCTGGATCACAACGTCGGAGAGGCGCTGGAAGGCGTTGACCTCCACGTTGCCGACGCCCGTGAGGTTGGTGAAGAGGTGGATGTGCGGGTCGGTCTTCGCGGCCTCCTGTATGCTCCGGTAGATCTCCCACCCTTCAGGGTCGTCGAGCGCCATCGAGCCGACCAGCGCCAGTTGCAGATCGGGCACCTCCTCCCGGACGATCCGGTACGCTTCTATGACGCCCAGAGGGTCTTTCCAGGGGTCGAAGCGCGAGACCTGGGTGATGAGCGGACGGTCCACGTCCACCCCGATCCACTGGAGCACCCTTTCTGCGGTCCTGGGGTTGAGATCGATGTTCTTCGGGCTCTCAGGGTCTATGGCCGGGGGTATGATCTCGACGCGCTCCAACGGTACGTCGGGAGGCGCGAAGCTCCCCAGAGTGAAGACGGCGGCGTCGTAGCCTTCCAGATACGGGCGCAGGAAGCCCCAGACCTGCGGGTTCGGCTCGGCGGTGTCTATGTGGCAGCGCCAGATCCAGCGCGAGTCACCCTTGCCCCGCAACTTCAGGAGCGCCAGCGGCTGCGGGTCGTGGGCGACGATCAGGTCGTATTCCTCCTCCAGGAGCTGCGCGTTGCGGGCGGAGTAGGTGAGATACGTCTCCCGCTCGGCAGGCGTCAGGTCGCCCGGAGCGCCCTGCAGGCCGTTGTGGATGGTCTTCGTGACGGAGAAAAACTTCTCGTCGCCGGTGATCAGCTTCCAGTCGGCAACGATACCGAGGTCTCTCAAGAGCGGGATCTCCGAACGCAGGATCTCCGCCACACCACCCCCATACGGCGTTGCGTTGAGGTGCAATATCCGCGCCCCGCGCAGGGGCTCGGCGAGCGCCCGCAACTGCGCCACGGCCTCCGACCCGGCGCTCGACTCGTAGAGATCTACGTACTGCCTCCCGACGTCTACGGTCTCGAGCACCGCTCACCCCCGCCCGCACGAACCATGTTCGTGTTCCGAAGCCCTCGGCCGAGGGCAGATGCGACAAACTGGAAGCTCACGCGTCCACCTCCTGTGGTCCGAGCAGAAGCGCTACCGACGCGCTCCATAGTCTTGGCACCGACTGTAGCCGCCCTGGCTGAACGCCACCTGAGGGACGGCTGACCGGTCGCTGAGGCTTACCGACCTGGCGCCCTACCGTTCTGCCTGCCGCTACTGGCCAGGGTGCCCAGCGACCGGGTCGCGCCGTCGATCCGGACGGCGCAGACGCAGGAGGACGAAGGTCGGTACCGATCCGGGCCAACGAACTGGCTCGACCGTTCCGGAGCCGAACGGGCTCATGGCGGCCAACCCCCGAAGCTCGCGCCGGCCGCGGGCCGGGGGCCACAGCCAACCGGAGAGGTCGTAGAGCCGGGCCTCCCCACCGGGCCTGAGGACCCGGTGTATCTCGGAGAGACCGCGCGCGGCGTCCGGCCAGTGGTGCAGGGAGAGCGTGCTCACCACCCCGTCGAACGAGGCGTCTTCGAAGGGCAGCGCGACGACGTCGCCCACCTCGAAGCGCACGCGCTCGTCCAGACCTGCCTCCTCCGCCCGCCGGGCCGCGAGCCC
>JBFLXF010000245.1:0-4747 GCA_040757515.1 Actinomycetota bacterium | reverse complement strand
CATCGACCCGCAGGACCCGCAAAGGATGTACGCCGGAGGCCACCCCGGCTTCTTCCGCTCCGAGGACGGCGGGGAGAGCTGGAGCATGGAGAACTCCGGCCTGCCCGCCACCGACGTGCACGGGCTGGGCATGGACCCCGGAGACCCGGACACCCTCTACGCCTCCATCGTGGGCGCGGGGCTCTACCGCAGCCCGGACGCCGGGGAGAGCTGGGAACCCGTCAACGCCGAGGTCGGCGTCATGGGGCCGATCCTGGTCGATCCCCGGCGGTCCGAGACGCTCTACGTCGCCGGGATGGAGAGCGCCTTCCTGAAGAGCGAGGACGGCGGAGAGAGCTGGAGCCAGCCAGGCACCATCCCGGGCGGCATGGCGATGTGGGTCTCCCAGGACCGGGAGAACCCGGAGACCTTCTACGCCGCGGCCGGCGACGTCTACAAGAGCACCGACGGCGGCAGGAGCTGGAAGCCGACCGGCGAAGGGCTACCCGCCGGCGTCTCGACCGTGGCGGTCGCGCCGAACCAACCGAAGGTCATCTACGCCGGGGTGCTCGAAGGCGAGGAAGCCCGCGTCTATCGCAGCGAGGACGGCGGAGAGAGCTGGGTCGAGGTGCGCCTGGTACGGTGAAGGCCCCAGCCTCCGAGCGTTAGCAACGGATCGTTTCCGACCATGGCAAGCAGACACCGGACCCGCAGAGACCGTTCACCCTGGCCGTTGCATGACCTACAGATCTGACGCCCGATAACGTAAGCGTGTGACACGCGGTGGGCAAGCGAAAGGGGTCCCCTCGGCTTGTTTTTCTGGCGTCGGATAAATTATCATTACCCGACGTTAGAAGCCCTTTTCGTGTAGGATGGACCGCGTGGAAGACGCCCTCTTCGACATCGCGAAGGGACTGGCGCCGTCGCTCTTGGCGGCGGCCGCTCGGCGTGTACGCGACGAAGCGCTAGGCGACGCGCAGGAGCGCGCTTTGGAGAAGGTCTTCGAGGAGGCGACCGCCGTTACGTTGGTTGAGGTGGCGAGGCACGACCGTGAGGACCGCGGCCTGCCGGATCGCCTGGCCGCGGAGTTCGGGAGGTTCTACCGCGACCCGTGGGTCGCCGAGACCCTCGTCGGCGTGGCCATCTCGGCGGAGGACCCGCCCTTCGAGAAGCTCCGCCACCGCTACGGCGAGGTTGGCAACGATCCGGACGGTTTACCCGTGGACTTCGGGGATGCGATGCGGCTGCTGATCTATGAGCTAACGGATCGGCTCAGGAGGGAGGCCTCCCGTGCGGGGAGTCCGCTCTTCAACTTAGTCCAACTGTCGGAGCTCGGCGTCATAAGGAAGAAAGTCGAGGGGCTGGCTCGCGAGCTCGAAGACGGTGACTCCGAAAGGGATACGCCGCCGGGGGCATCCGCATCGGATACTCGCGATGGAAGATTCGCCGGGTACGAACGCGGCCCGGAGGGAGCGGACTTCGACGTCCTGTTCGCCGGTTTCTTCCTGCCGTCGGGACCGGAAGGCAGGTTCACTAGAGGCGGCGCCTCTCGTGCCTTCGAGAGGGAGTTCTTGGAGCTGTTCCAGCGAGAACTTGCCGGCCACCGCTTGAACACCTCCGGCATCGAGCTAGGCGAGGCGGTGCTGCCGGCGCGGGTCCTCGACCATCGTCTACCGGCCGACTACGCGGGCTGCCACGATTACGAGAGCTTCTCGGAGGTGACGGGACGCCTGGCTGAGCGGACGCTCGGGGTCGTCTGGGGCACCGTCCGGGACGACGGCGGGCTCGGGACGCTCGAGATCCTCGTGAACCCGGACAGGTTCTACGGCGGCCCGCAGGCCCTCGTCGCGTTATCGGGCGTGAAGCGCCTCGCGGACCGCGAGGACTTACCCTCGAGGCCCACGGCGGCGTTCGCGGCCCGCGTCCTGGCAGCCATGTGGGCGCAGAGCTTTTGCGCGGAGCTGGACCGCCGGGGGATGCACGACGCCTCCTACGTGGTCGCCTCCGACTCCAGGCGCCTCGTCGAGCGGGCGCTCGAGGATCTAGGCCGCGAACTCGGTACCGTCGGACACCAGGTGGTCGAGGAGCAGCAACGGGGCCTCCTCCCGCAGATCATCCGACAGGAGGCGTCCTCGCTGTGGCGGGAGGGCAAGACGAAGGAAGCACTAGTGCGCCTGCTGGACGCCCTCAAGATCTGGCCTTACGGCCCGCTCTCGGGCCGTGGCGAGTTCCGCGAGTACGAAGAGGCGCACCATGCCTTCTCCATCGCCGGCCGCGTAGAAGCCTTTGACCAGTTCCTGGCGACTAACCATAAGCATGCGCCCGCCGTACGCCGCAACATCGCCCGACAGTACGCGGAGCGGGCCCTGGTCGGCTTCCCGCCCGTCGACCTCGAGCTCTTCGTCGTCTGGGTACAGGAGGCTTTCGCGAGGGGTGTGGACGTCGAGGAGGACGTCGAGGTGTGGTTCTCCGAGCTGACCGCGGCCCATCCGCGCGAGCCTTTCGTCGTCGCCTTTTGGGGAGAGGCTCGCCGGCTGGTGGCCGTACACAAATACGGCGCGGGGTTCGGCTCCCCATCTTCGTGGCGCATGGACCGCGCCGTCGAGAAGTTCGAGGAGGCATACGCGATGGACCAGAGGGTGCCTTACTTCGCCGCGAGGGCGCAAGGCATAAGGTTCACCGCCGCTTTGGCCTTCGGCGACACGGACGAGGGCCGACGGCGGTTCGACGAGGCGGCCGGGTGGTGGGAGAAAGCGAAACCGTACTACAGGGAGCACGCGCCTTGGGCTCTAGAGACCTGACGGACCTACCCGCCGGAGATCCTGGGGCGTGGGGTTAGCGAGGAGAACGGGGAGGGTATCGGATGAGCAAGGCGCGCGAGCAACGGCTCCCGGATACAGCGGCGATTGCGATCAACCCCCGGTTGCCCATCACCCTTGAGGACCTCGAGCGGCGGGCAGAAGCCTACTTCCGCTCTGCCCGCGCCCCCAACACCGTCAAGGCCTACCGCCACGACCTGGAGGACTTCGCCACCTGGTGCAAGGTCGACGCCGGCGACCTCTCCCCCATCCCCGCCGCACCGAGGACCGTAGCCCTCTACATAACCGACGTGGCCGGCCGGGGCTTAAAGGCAGCAACCATCCAGCGCCGGCTCGCCGCTATTGCTCAGCTCCACCAGGAAGCGAACCTCGACGACCCGACGAAGACGAAGACCGTGAGGAACACCTACCGCGGCATCGTCCGTGAGATAGGTTCCTACCAGGAGGGCAAGGCCCCGATCCTCGCCCCCACCGCCCGCAGGATCCTCGCCAGGTTCGCCCACGAGCGAGGCCCGGCCGCAGACCGCGACCGGGCCCTGATACTGGTCGGACTCGCCGGCGGCTACCGGGTCTCCGAGCTCGCCTCGCTGCTGCTAGAAGACGTCGAGTACGTCGACGAGGGCGCCGTGATCCTCCTCAGGCGCTCCAAGACGGACAAGGCCGGTGGCGGCCTCTTCAAGGGCATCCCCCACGGCGACCACGCGGAGACCTGCCCCGTGACGCACCTTAAGCGGTGGACCGACCACCTCCGCGCGGGCGAAGGCCCGGTCTTTAGGGCCGTCGACCGGCACGGCAACGTGAGGGCCCGCCCCATGGCCCCCGACTCGATCTCTCGGGTCATCAAGAAGAGGGCGAAGGCCGCCGGCCTCGACCCGGAGCGCTACTCGGGCCACTCCCTTAGGGCCGGGTTCGTCACCGGCGCCTCCGAGGGCGGCGCCCACGACAAGGACATCATGCGCCAGACGGCCCACAGGAGCCTCGCCACCCTCCACCGCTACCGCAGGACCGTCGGGCTCTTCACCAACAACCCTGCGAGCCGGCTGGGCTTGTGAATCCAAGGAACACCGCAGCAGGCAGCGCCGGGGCCGGCGGCTACAACTTCCAGGCAGCGGCCATCGCGGTGTCGTGCGCCCACCTCCTCGCCTTCCGTCCCCTGAACTGGGCGCCAGGCGTCTCCAGCGCTCCGCGAACGGTGGAGGCCGAAACCGGCGGCCCCGGCGATGACCTTCGGATCGTCTGCGAGGACGGGACCGCCGTGGAGGTGCAGGTCAAGAAGGGGCTTACCAGGGGCGCGAGGCTGTGGGACGCTCTGCTCGGCCTCGCCCGGGGCCTCGCCGCTGATCCCTCCCTGCACGGCGTCCTGCTGGTCGACTCGTCCTCCAGCCGCCCCGTCAAGGAGCACCTCCGCCAGGACGTCCCGCGCGTCGCCCACGGCAGGACCGACGGACTGAGGGAGATAACCCGCGAGCTCGTTGAACGGCTCGAGGAGTCGGGCGTAACGGACCTTACGGTGCTGCGACGCCTCACGATCGCCGAGAAGAACCTGTACCCGGGGGCCGACGGCCACGACGGCGCGATAGCGCTCCTCGGGAACGTCGTCGACGACCCGAAAGCGGCCTGGGAGGCCCTGGAGCGCGAGGCGCACGCCATGATGGAGGGGCGCGCCCGGCGCGACGCCGACGCCCTCCGCCGCCTCGTCGGCGTCCCGGCCCCGGCGGCCCGGCAACGACCGCCGCGGGGCATACGGCTCGTGAAGCCCGCGGACGACCTTCGGCCCGAGGACCTCCGCTTCCAGGTCCTAAAGTCTGGAGAGGAGGCCGACCCGCGCTACCGGCCCTTCTACCCCATCTACGTCCCCAGGATGGCCACAGTGGAGCCCGACTCCAAGGATCCGGCGGAGTCCTACGACGAAGAAGGCCTCGCGCGCAAGCTGCGTTCGGGCGAAGGGT
>JBFLXF010000244.1:0-4757 GCA_040757515.1 Actinomycetota bacterium | reverse complement strand
CGCTGCGGCGCGGCGGGACCCGGAGCGCCGGATCGTCAGGGTCCTCTTCCACGCCGCGTCGGCGCTCGTGGCGTTCGTGCGGGCGGGCGCCCACCAGTACTACCGCCAGACCGGAACCACGCTGGACTGGGACATAGTCGCCCTGTGGCTGCCCAGGTTCAGGGAGATCCGGCCGATGCTGAGGCTCCCCGCCCGGGAGTGGGCCGGGGTCCTTGCCGCTCTCTCCTACGCCGTCCTCGGTCCCGGTCTCGTTCTCCGCGTCTTCGAGAGGCGGCTCCCGGAGCCTGCCGGGTCCGGGAGGCTCCTCCGCGGGCCCCTCCGGCTACTGATCTGCGCGCTCGCGCTTCTGGGCCTCTCGGCGCGGACCGGTCCTGGAGCCCGGGACGCCGGACGCTCCTTCGCGCGCGACCCGGTCGTCAACCTGGTCGTTACGGGGCTCGAAGGCATGCTCTCGCGGTATTACGGAACGAGCGGTGAGGAGGGCGAAAGAGGTCCGGCGGCGGGCGCGAGGCTCGCGCGGACGCGTCGTACACAGCGGCGCAACGTCGTGCTGGTGCACCTGGAGTCCACCCGCGCCAAATCCGTGACGCCGTACAGCCCGGAGTTGCGGACCACGCCCTTTCTGGAGGGACTCGCGGAGAGAAGCCTCCTCGTGGAGCGGGCCTACACCACCGTGCCCAACACGCTCAAGGCGTGCGTCTCGGTCAACTGCGGGATCGAGCCCCCGCTGCTGCCCGCCGCGGAGGTGCGTCGCGGCATCTGCGTCCCGGGGCTTGCCGGGCTCCTGCGGGAGCAGGGCTACCGCACCGTCTTCTTCCAGTCCTCCACCGAGAGGTTCGAGGACTTCAGGGAGCTTGCGGCGAGCTTCGGATACGAGGAGTACTACCCGCTGGAGTCTCTGGAGACTGAAGGCTATGAGCGCACGAACTACTTCGGCTACGAGGACGACGTGATGCTCGGGCCGAGCGAGGCCTGGATCCTTTCGCGCGGAGACGGGCCCTTCGTGGCTAAGTACCTCACCGGCACCGGACACCACGACTACGTGCCGCCCGCCAGGTATGGGATCGAGCGCTTCACGGACGATGATGCTCTGAACCGTTACCTCAACTGTCTCCGCTACCAGGACTTCTTCGTACGCAACCTCATCGAGCAGTACCGGAGGCTCGGCGTCTACGAGGAGACGGTCTTCGTGATCTACGGCGACCACGGCGAGGGCTTCGGCGAGCACGGCCGCTACGTGCACGAGGACAATCCCTACGAGGAGAGCCTGCGGGTTCCGCTCATCATCCACGACCCGCGCCGCTTCGGAGCCAGCGAGCGCGTCGAGGGACCGGCGAGCCTCATAGACGTCCTGCCAACGGTCCTGGACCTCCTGGGCTACGAGGTGCGGGACGGGAGCTACCCCGGTCGCTCGCTCCTGCGCCCGCTCCCGGAGGGCCGCGCGGTCTTCTTCAGCTGCACCAACAGGGAGAAGTGCGCCGGGATCATTCGAGGCCACGAGAAGTACATACACCACTACGGCGACCGGCCCGACGAACTCTTCGACCTCTCAAGCGACCCGGAGGAGGAGCGCGACCTCGCGCCGGAGCGCCCGGGGATAGTCGAGAAGCGGCGCGGGGAGCTTCTCGACTGGCGCAGGAGTCTCGGCGCGGGTCGGGCAGGCGCGAAAGGGGCTGGTTCGCGTGCCGGCTCTCTTTTCAGGGGTGTGGAGGCGGGGTAATAATGAGTCGCGTGTTCGCACAGAGGCGCGACAATGCAGAGGCTCCACGGCGGCGACTCGCTTTCCCGGGGGTGGCCGGAGAGAGCTTTCGCTCTCATCCGATCCGTAAGCCAGCGAGAGAGGAAGAGGAGGAACGGCTTGTCGAACCACGCAGAGCCCGGTAGCCGCACCGGTGCGCACCCGGCGCGCGCCGGCGATATCTTCGGCAAGGCCTACTCCTCTGCTGCCCTCGCCCGCGTCGAGGAGGCCGAGGCGGTCGGGGTGTATCCGTACTTCAAGCCCATCTCCGAGCAGCGGGGCGGCACCGCCGTCGTCGACGGGCGGGAGATGATCGTTACCGGCTCCAACGACTACCTCGGCCTCACCCAGGACCCTCGCCTCAAGCAGTCGGCCATCGCCGCGCTCGAGAATCTCGGCACGAGTTGCACCGGCTCCCGCTTCCTGACCGGCACCCTCACGCTCCACGAGGAGCTGGAGCGGCGCCTCGCGCGCTTTCTGCGCAAGGAGGAGGCGCTGACCTTCAGCACCGGTTTTCTCGGATCGCTCTCGGTGCTCGCAGCCCTCACGGGGCGGCAGGACATCCTCTACTTCGACCGGGAGAATCACGCCTCCCTCTACGACGGGGCGCGTCTCTCGTTCGGGACACTGCGCAAGTACCGCCACAACGACCCGGAGGACCTCGAAAGGCTCTTGAGAAAAGACGCGGGGCGTCCCGGCGGGCGCATGGTCGTCACCGACGGCGTATTCTCGATGAGCGGCCACGTGGCCGAGCTGCCGGAGATAGTGCGCGTCGCCCGCGAGCACGGCGCGCGCGTGCTCGTGGACGACGCGCACGCGACCGGGGTGCTCGGGGAGACCGGGCGGGGCACCGCCGAGCACTTCGGGCTGGAGGACGAGGTGGACCTTATCCTCGGGACCTTCTCCAAATCTTTCGCCTCGGTGGGAGGCTTCGTGGCCGGACCACGTGAGGTGGTGCGGTACATAAAGCACCACGCCAGGCCCTTTATCTTCACGGCCGCGCCCCCGGCGATGCAGGTCGCTGTGACCTTGAAGGCGCTGGAGATCATGGAGACCGAGCCCGCCCACCGCGAGATGGTCTTGAGCAACGCGGAACGGCTGCGGCGGGGTCTGGAAGGACTCGGCTTCGATACGCTGGGTTCGCGGACCCAGATAGTGCCGGTCCTCATCGGCCCGGACGAGCTTACTGTGTACTTCTGGAAGGCGCTGTGGGAGGCGGGCGTCTTCACGACGCCGGCGCTCCCGCCCGGGGTGCCCGCGAACGGGAGCCTGATCCGCACGAGCGTCAACGCCAACCACACCCCCGAGCAGATAGAGCGCCTCATAGAGACCTTCGCCGCCGTCGGCAGACGCCTCGGCGTTATCGGGTAGGGTGGGCGGACCGGTCGAGGTGCGGCGGGCGAGCACGCGCGCCGACGTGCGGCGCTTTATCCGCTACCCCTTCGCCAGATATGCGGACGATCCGCACTGGGTACCGCCCCTGCTCCTCGCCGAGAGAGAGCAGTTCGATCCGAAGAAGAACCCGTTCTACGCGCACGCCCGCGTGAGCCTCTTTCTGGCCGAACGCGGCGGCGAGGTCGTCGGGCGCGTCGCCGCCATAGACGACGACAACCACAACCGCGCCCACGGCGACAATCTCGCCTTCTTCGGGTTCTTCGAGGCCGCAGACGAGGAGGCCGCGGACGCGCTGCTCGGACGGGTCGAGGCGTGGGCGAGAGAGATCGGCCGAGGGGCGGTGCGCGGCCCGGCGAACCCGTCCCTGAACCACAGCGCGGGTCTGCTCGTGGAGGGCTTTGGCTGCGACCCGTTCGTCCTCATGCCCTATAACCCGCCCGAATATCCGCGCTGGGTCGAGGGGAGCGGCTACGAGAAGGCGAAAGACCTCTACGCCTGGCTCTTCGAGCGTGGCTGGGATTTAGAGAGGATCGGGCGCCTCGCCGCGCGGGTCCGCAGGCGCCACCGGGACCTCGCCATACGCACCCCGGACATGAAGCGGTGGGACGAGGAGCTTACTCGCGTCAAGGACCTCTACAACCGGGCGTGGGAGAGGAACTGGGGCTTCGTGCGCTACACGGACGCCGAGTTCGACAGGCTCGCCCGCGAGTTCAGGATGATTCTGGACCCGGACCTCGTCGCCTTCGCCGAGGTGGATGGCGAGCTTGCCGGCGTCACCGTCCTCCTTCCCGACGTCAACCAGGTTCTCAAGAGGATGAGGGGGAAGCTTCTGCCGTTCGGCTTCGTTCACCTCCTGAGAAGGAGGCGGCTGATCGACCAGATCCGGCTGCCCATCCTCGGCGTCGCGCCCGAGCACCGCAACAAGGGCTTCGAGCTGGCCATGGTCCACTTCCTCCACGAGCGCGCCCTCGCAAGAGGCTACAGGCGGTGCGAGGCGTCGTGGACGCTGGAGGACAACCGGGCGATAAACCATGTCTTGGAGGCCGCGGGCGCGCGTCGCTACAAGACCTACAGGATCTACGAGAAGGGGCTCTGAGGCCCTCTTGCCCGAGCGCGTGCTCGTCACCGGCGCGACCGGCTTCGTCGGCAGCCACATCGCGGAGGCCCTCGTCGGCGCGGGCTACCGGGTCCGCTGCGGCGTCCGGAAGGCGGCGCGCTGGGCATCCGGGCTCGACGCGGAGCTCGTGCCGCTGGACCTCTCCCGTCCCGGAGACCTGCCCCGGGCGGTGCGCGGGGCCGACGTGGTGATCCACGCCGGAGGGATAACGAGGGCCCGGCATGAGGAGGGCTACCGCCGGATCAACGCGGAGGGCACCCGGGTTCTCGCGGAGGCCGCCTCCGCCGCCGGAGTGCGGCGCTTCGTCCTGATCAGCAGCCTCGCCGCCCGGGGTCCGGACGGCGCCGCCGGTCCCGCGAGCCCCTACGGCCTGAGCAAGCTGGAGGCTGAGGAGATCGTGCGCTCCTTCGAGGGGCGGATGGAGGTCTGCGCCCTGCGCCCGGCCGCCGTCTACGGGCCGCGGGACACCGACCTGCTCCCCCTCTTCAGGACGGCGAGCAGGGGTTT
>JBFLXF010000243.1:0-4767 GCA_040757515.1 Actinomycetota bacterium | reverse complement strand
TAGCAGACGACCGTCTCGAAGCCCCCGAGCGCCTCCCGCAGGGCCTCCTCGCCGGCCGTGAAGGGCAGGAGCGCGAGCCGCTCGTCCCCCTCCAGGAGCACTATCCCGGACCGCGAGGCGAGGTCCTGCATCGCCGTGATGCCGGGGACCGTGGAGACCTCAGTCTCCGGCAGCATCCCGCGCACCGTCCGCGCCAGGTAGGCAAACGTCGAGTAGACGTTCGGGTCGCCGATGGTGGCGAACGCGCACGTCCTGCCCTCGCCCAGGCTGGCTGCCACCCGGCGGGCCGCCTCTCGCCAGGCGCGCTCGCGCGCCCCGGCGTCGTCCGAGAGGGCGAAGACGAGCCGCCGCGCGCGCTCCGGGCCGAGATGCGCCCGCACGACCGCCTCGGCCCGGCCGACCTCGCCCGCGTCGCCGACCGGCACGAAGACCTCATCGGCCTCCCGCAGCGCCCGCAGGCCCTTTATCGTGAGCAGCTCCGGGTCCCCCGGCCCCACACCGACCCCCACGAGACGCCCGCTCACACCCGCGCCCCCGCGCCGCGCGCGGCCCGCACCAGACGCCGGGGCATCTCCGGCGTCGCGGCCCAGTGGAGGTGCAGGTAGCTCGCATGCACCCCGCCCGCGACGAACCCCTCCGGCCCGCGACCCGAGATCTCCCAGGCCGGGGAGGCCGATGGCCGCGCGCCGGCCCGCGGCTCGACCTCCGAGTAGTGGAACTCGTGGCCGCGCACGACATCGTCCCTCCGCGCGAGCGGCGAGTCGGCGAGCGCCCGCGCCTCCCGGTAGCCGAGGGTGAGCCGGCCCGTCATCCGGGCCTCGGCGTCGAGCACGTCGCACATCGGCCGCCCGTCGAGGCTCCGCGCCAGGTAGAGCAGGCCGCCGCACTCGGCGACCACGGGCCGGCCCTCCGCCGCGAACCGCCGCACCTCCCCCTTCAGCGGCTCGTTCGCGGCCAGGTCCCCGGCGTAGGTCTCCGGGAAGCCGCCGCCGAGGTAGAGGGCGTCGGCGTCCCCGGGGAGGCTCTCGTCTGTGGTCGGGTCGAAGAAGGAGATCTCCGCCCCCGCGCCGCGCAGCAGCTCCAGGTTCTCCTCGTAGAGGAAGCTGAAGGAGGGTCCGCTCGCCACGGCGACGCGCACGCTAGGGCCGGGACCGGGCGTCCCGGGGCTCCAGGGCTCCGCGCCGAGCGGTCCCGCCGAGCGGGCGAGGCGCAGGACGGCCTCCAGGTCGCAGTCGCGGGCGATGACCTCTCCGGTGGCCTCGATAGCCCTCCGGGCCGCCGCGCGGCGCTCCGCCACCGGCACGAGGCCGAGGTGCCTGTCTGGGGTGCGTATGGCGTCGTCGCGGCGCAGGACGCCGAGTACCGGGACGCCGAGCGGCCCTATCGCATCGCGCAGCATCCGCTCGTGCGCCGGGGAGCCGACGCGGTTGAGGACCACGCCCCCGAGGCGTACCTCCGGGTCGAAGGTTCCGTAGCCGTGCACCAGCGCCGCCGCCGAGCGGGCCATCGCCGAGGCATCCACCACCAGCACGACAGGCGCGCCGAGGAGCTTCGCCACGTGGGCCGTCGAGGCGAACTCGCCGCCCCCGCTCCTGCCGTCGAAGAGGCCCATCACGCCCTCCACGACGGCGAGATCCGCCCCTCGAGCCCCGTGGGCGAAGAGCGGCCCGATGAGTCCCGGCCCGGAGAGGAAGGCGTCGAGGTTGCGCCCCGGCCTCCTGGTGGCGAGCGCGTGGTAGGAGGGGTCTATGAAGTCCGGGCCTACCTTGAATGGGGCGACGCGCAGGCCCTTCTTCGAGAACGCGGCCATCAGGCCCGACGCGACGGTGGTCTTCCCCACGCCCGAGTGGGTGCCCGCGACGACGATGCGGGGCGTCTCCGGCATCCCTACCCCTCCCCCCGCTCCGCGTACAGCTCCAGTCCCCGCAGGACGGCGCCGCGCACCGCGAGGGCGAGATCCCTGCCGTGGGCGGTCGCGGGACCGGCGAAGGGAACCGAGGAGCCGGGCGGGCAGGCCACGCACAGGGAGTCCGTCGCCGTGCCGGTCGCCGGCTCGCCGCCCGCGGCCCGGACGCCGGCCTCGGCGAGCGCCCCGGCCTTGGCCTCGACCACCGTGCAGGCCGCGCCGACGAGGGCGGCGTCGGTGAGCGGGGCCCCCACGACGGCGAGGACGTTTATGGTGCCGGCGCGCGGGGCCTCCGGTGGCTCCGCGGAGGCCGCCGCGAGCGGGTCCCGGACGCCGACGGTGGCGACCACGGTGCTCGACCCGCGGGAGACCCGCACGTAGTCCTCCACGAGCACGGCCGTCAGCATCCCGACCACCGGCCCCGGCAGCCCGAGCCCGCCCGCGACCCCGGCGAGGTGCGCCTCCGGGTCGGTGCGGGAGTAGTCGGAGGGCACCTGCACGTCGAGCCAGGACCTCACCTCCCCGAGCCCGCCGCCCAGGACCGCCGAGGAGAGGCACCGCATCGGGGAGGCGAACCTCGCGACCAGGACGCCCTCGCGCGCCGAGACCTCCATGGCGGTCGGCGGGGTCTCTACCACTCGATCCCCTTCTGCCCCCTGTAGCCCTCGTCGAACGGGTGCTTTATCTTGCGCACCTCGCTCACCAGGTCGGCGGCCTCGATCAGGGCCTCCGGAGCGTCCCGGCCCGTGACGATGACGTGCTGGAAGCCGGGGCGGTTCGTCAAGACCTCCACGACCTCCCCCGTCTCGACCCAGCCGAACTTCATCGGGTAGGTGAACTCGTCCAGGATCAGCATGTCGTACGTCTCGTCGGCGAGCCGTCTCTTGACCTCCTCCCAGCCCTCCCGGGCGAGGTCGGCGGAGTGCTCGATGTCCCGCACGGTCCAGGT
Organism: Actinomycetota bacterium; assembly: GCA_040757515.1. Classification (GTDB taxonomy): domain Bacteria; phylum Actinomycetota; class Rubrobacteria; order Rubrobacterales; family Rubrobacteraceae; genus JBFLXF01. Next base: position 1,912 of record JBFLXF010000243.1, on the reverse strand, counting down.
CCATCCGTCGCCCATCTTGAACCAGTCTATGTTGCCCAAAGCCTCGGCGGCCCTCTGCTCCCCTACCCGCCACTTGCCGCTCTTGACGAACTGGTAGACCCCGATCCTGTAGCCGCGCGCCCAGCCGCGCAGCATGATGCCGAACGCCGCCGTGGACTTGCCCTTGCCGTGCCCGGTGTTCACGACGAGGAGCGGCCTCTCCCGCCGCGAACGCTGCCTGAGCCGTTCTTCCCTGGGCCTTCGAGTCTCGCTCACGCCACGCGCCTCCTCTCGACGAGCTCGACGAGTTTCTCGGCCCGCAGCTCCTCGAGCCGCAGGCACCGCGCCCCCATCGCCTCCGCCACCCGCGCCGCCATCCCGAGCCTCGCGTACCCCGCTTCGGTGTCCACGACGACCGAGGCGACCCCCATAGAGCGTAGCCCGGCGGCCGCCGCCAGCGGGTCCGGTCCGGCGGTCGCCCGACCGTCGGTGAGGAGGACGACGAGCGGGCGGCGCCCCCTCTCCCGCCGCCGCTCGCGCAGGACGACCTCCGCCGCCTCCCGAAGCCCCGCCGCGAGCGGGGTACGCCCGCCGGTCGGCAGCTCCTCGAGGCGGGAGACGGCGAGTTCGACGCCGGAGGTGGGCGGGAGCAGCAGCGAGGCGCCGTCTTTGCGGAAGGAGATCACGCCGACCCTGTCCCGCCGGCGGTAGGCGTCGGTCAGCAGCGCGAGCACCGCCCCCTTCACCGCGGACATCCGGCTCCTCGCGGCCATGGAGCCGCTCGCGTCCACCACGAAGAGCACCAGGTTCCCCTCGCGCCCCTCGCGCACGTTCTCCCGCAGGTCCTCCCTCCGCACGAGGAGGCCCGGCCCCTCCCTGCCCCGCGCCCGCTGGTGCGGGGCCGCGGCCCGGACGGTCGCGGCGAGGGCGATGTCCCGCGTCTCCCCGGCGGGACGGTCGCCGACCGGGTGCCCGCGCTCGCCCACGGAGCGGCTCCGGCGTCCGATCGGCCCGCCGCGACCCTTCCCGGGCGCCTCGAGCCTGGCGGCCCCGAAGCCGGTCTCCGCGGAGAACCGCCGCTCGCCGCCACCGGGCATGTCTGCCTCCGGCGGAGAGCCAGGCTCCCGGGCATCGGCCCCGGAGCCCCCACCGTCTTTCGGCCCGGGCGGCGCGCCGTCGGGCGGCTCGGGCGGGGGATCGGGCTCTCCGTCGCCGGGGAGCAAGCCGTCGAGGGCGCCCGGGTCGAGGCCGGGGTCGTCGAAGGGGCCGCGGCGGCGCCGGTGGGAGAGGGCGAGCAGGGCGGCGCGGCGCACATCTTCGGTCTTTACCGTCTCCCGTGCCTCCCAGGCGGCGAGGGCGCGGGCGGTCTTCGCGGTGACGATGTCGCCGCGCAGGCCGTCTATCCCGAGTCCGGCGCAGACGGCGGCGATGGCCCGCAGCGTCTCATCGGGCAGGTGCGTGGAGGAGAGCCTCCCCCGGGCCTCCTCCACCTTGCGGGCGAGCCCCGCGTCGGCGGAGGCCCACTTGGCGGCGAACTCCTGCGGGTCGGCCTCGTAGTGGAGCCTGCGGCGCACGACCTCGGCCCGCTCGTCCGGGTCGGGGCTGCCCGCAACCTCGACCGCGACGCCGAAGCGGTCGAGGAGTTGGGGCCTGAGCTCCCCCTCCTCCGGGTTCATCGTCCCCACGAGGATAAAGCGCGAGGGATGGCTCACGCTCACGCCCTCGCGCTCGACGCGGTTCACCCCCATCGCCGCCACGTCCAGCAGGAGGTCCACGAGGTGGTCCGGCAGCAGGTTCACCTCGTCCACGTACAGAAGGCCCCGGTGCGCCGCCGCCAGCAGCCCCGGCTCGAACGCCTTAACGCCCTCCGAGAGGGCCCGCTCGATGTCCAGCGTCCCGGCGAGCCGGTCCGTGCTCGCCCCGACCGGCAGCT
>JBFLXF010000242.1:0-4773 GCA_040757515.1 Actinomycetota bacterium | reverse complement strand
GCTGGAGACGGGAAACGAGACCGCCCGGCTCTCCCCCACCCGCCGCAGAGCGCTGAGGCACCTTAAGCTCTACGCCGTGACCGGCAGCAGGATAGATCTCGCCGTCATAAACGCCCGCGTCCCGGCCCGCGGAGCGGCGAACGTCACGAGGCGTGGGGACACCGTGCCGTCCGCCCCGCCGGAGGCTGTGCCGGATCTCTCCCGCTCCGTGCGTGCCCTGGCAGCGTTTCTGGAGGAGTCCGGAGACCCCGAGGAGGCGCGCCGCCACGCCCTGCAGGCGGCGCGGCGGGCCACAGAGACGCTCCGCACCAGGCACGAGCTGGCGATCAGCGTGCTCGTCGGACAGGTGCGTTCGGCGGCGGTTGACCTGCTCCGGAGCACGGGGATGGACCAGGCGTCCGCTCTGGCGGCGCTCGAGGAGGTGGCGGGCAGGGCCACCGAGATCGGCTGAGAGGCTAGCTCTTGAGCTCGTCCAGGATCAGAGCGTCGGCCTCTATCTCGACCAGGATCTCGGGCGCGATGAGCCGGCGCACCTCGACCATGCTGGTGGCCGGCTTTATCCGGCCGAAGATCTCCCCGTGCGCCCGGCCTATCTCCTCCCAGTGCTCGATGTTGACGGCGTAGATCCTGGTCCTCACCACATCGTGCAGCCCCGCGCCGACGGCCTCGAGCGCGACCCGGATGTTGCGCAGCGCCTGCACGGTCTGGGCGTAGGGATCGCCTATGCCGACGTAGCCGCCGAGACCGTCGGTGGCGGTGGTGCCGGAGACGAAGATGAAGGGACCGCGCCGCACGGCACGCGAATATCCGACCCGTCTCTCCCAGACCGTATCGCTGGTGACGTTCTCGCGCCTCATGGAGAGCCCCCGGAGAAAGGACACGCCCGCTATAGGCATATTCTACGCGGCGGGGACCAGCCTCGGCTACCGTGCGACGAGAAGGGGACTCTCGAGCAGGCGGGCTATGAACCCTCGCTTGCCCTCAATCTCCGTCGTGGTTGCCGGGCCGCAGAGTACGCTCTCCACATTTGAGAGGTAGAAGAGCAGGGAGACGAGCTCTCCAGTCCTCGTCTCCCTCACCTGCCATCCGCGCAGCCGGTTGTCCTCCAGAAACGCCCGCGCCTCTCCCTCGCGATCGAAGACCGGGAGCGTAACCCCTCGCGGCGAGAGGGTGAAGAGCTCCAGCCGGTTGCTGCGGAGACGACAGATAACGTACCAGACCGGGGTACGGGTGCGCTCTGCATCCGGCGCCGGGCCGGCGCTAATCATCGTCGTCCGCCGGGAAAAAGGCGTAGTACTCGTGCAGCAGGGCGTCCCTGTCGCTGGCGCTGCGCCACTCCTCGTACTCCCGGAGCCAGGGCCGGGAGGAGTCTCGCTCTTCGGGCGGACCGCCCGGGGAGACCGGAGCCTCCGTAAAGATTGCGCCGCAGGAACACAGCGTCGCCGGGGCGCTCCACGTCAGCGTCTCGCCGCAATCGCACTCAAAGACAACACGCGCCGGACGCCAGCTGTAGACCTTCCCGTACGGAACCTCGCGGACTTCGTAGTGCTCCCTCTGTCGCTCGATCACCCGCATCGAGAGACCTCCTCGCAGTAAGGCATTCCCCTTCAAGCGGCTCCCAGCCGGAGCGCACCTTCCACCACCGTGCACAACATAATGTACCCTGAGTCCTCGCCTACCGGAACATGTTGGCAAAGCACATAGGTCAAATGGCCTATGTGCCCCCGGAGCGGCCCGGCGGCGACACGTGAGGAGCCCGCCTCCCGCGTGGGGTAAGATACCGTTGAGTATCTCAGGTGGGTACAGAGGTTGGGTGGGAGAGGGAGAGTAGAGACTTCAGAGAGAAGCCATCCGGAGCAGCGCAGAGATGAGCGGGCGAACGGCGCGGTAGAGCGCGAGGAGCTGGAGAGTCGGGCGCGCCAGCAGGCCGCTCTCGCCGCCCTCGGTCTCAGAGCGCTCGCCGAGGAAGACATAGGTAGGCTTATGGAGGAGGCGGTCTCCCTGCTCGCCGAGACCCTCGGTGTCGAGTACTGCCAGCTCCTTGAGCTGTTGCCCGGAGGGGATGAGTTGCTGCTGCGCGCCGGCGTGGGCTGGAGGGAGGGCCTCGTCGGGCGTGCGACGGTGAGCGCGGGGCGGCACTCGCACGGAGGATACACCCTCCTCTCCAAGGAGCCCGTCATAGTCGAGGACCTGGGGCGGGAGACCCGCTTCCAGGGATCGCCGCTTCTGCGCGAGCACGGCGTCAAGAGCGGGATGAGCGTGGTTCTCCACGGCAAGAGACATCCGCTCGGAGTACTGGGAGTGCACACCGGCCGGTACAGGAGGTTCATCCGCGACGACGTCAACTTCCTGCAGGCGGTAGCCAACGTCATCTCTGCCGCGATCGAGCGCCGGCGCGCCGAGGAAGATCTCAGGAGATCCGAACGAGAGTACCGCAACCTCTTCGAGCTTGCGAACGACGCGATTCTCGTCTACGCCCCGGAGAACCGCAGGCTTCTGGACGCCAACGAGAGGGCCTGCAGGATGTACGGCTTCTCCAAAGAAGAGCTGCTCACGAAGACGATGTGCGAGATCTCCGCGGACCACCCGCGCGCCCGCCGGTATCTGGAGGAGCTGCTGAGGACGGGCGCGTACCGGGGCTTCGAGACGGTCCACCGGCGGGCGGACGGAACCATGATCGAGGTGGTCGTCAACTCCTCGGTCGTCGAGTTCCGGGGGAGGCGTGCGGTGCTGAGCGTCGTGCGTGACGAGACGGAACGCAAGCGCACTGAGGCGAGACTCAGAGAGGCGGAGGCCCGCTACCGCACCCTGGTCGAGCAGATACCCGCGGTCGTCTACGTACAGGAGATCGGCAGCCCGAGCAAGACACTCTACATAAGCCCGCAGGTGAAGAAGATACACGGGTACACGCGCGAGGAGATCCTCGCCGACCCCGAGCACTGGGCGAAGATACTCCATCCCGAAGACCGCGAGCGGGTTTTGTCCGCGGATGTACGGACCAACGCCACCGGCGAGCCGTTTCGCATGGAGTATCGCATGATCTCCCGCGACGGGCGGGTGGTATGGGTGCGCGACGAGGCCGTACTCGTGCGCGGCCAGGAAGACGAGCCGCTCTACTGGCAGGGCGTCATGTTCGACATCACCGAACAGAGAGAGGCGCAGGAGCGCATCCGGTTCCAGGCGACGCTGCTGCAGCAGGTCCAGGCCGCGGTCATCGCGACCGACCTGCAGGGCAGGGTAACCCACTGGAACGAGCACGCCCGCAGGCTCTACGGTTTCTCGCGCGAGGAGGTGCTGGGTGAGAAGGTGCTCGACCTGCTCATAGCCGACCCGGAGAGAGCGGAGATCTCCGAGCAGATCATGCGCGGTATCAGGGAGCGCGGGAGTTGGGAGGGCGAACTACTCGCCCGCCGAAAGGACGGCGCCACGTTCTTCGTGCATCTGGCCGACTCCCTGATCCGGGACTCTCGAGGCGAGCCCGTGGGCATCGTCGGCGTCTCGACGGACGTTACCGAGCGCAGGCGATGGGAGGAGAGACTCCACGACCAGGCCGAGACGCTGGAGAAGCTCAACCGCATCGGGGAGATGCTCTCCTCCGAGCTCGACCTGCAGACGCTCGTACAGACTGTCACCGACGAGGCGACGGCCCTTACCGGCGCCCGTTTCGGCGCCTTCTTCTATAACGTCGTGGACGAGAAGGACGAGTCCTACACCCTCTACAGTCTCTCCGGCATCCCTCGTGAGGCGTTCTCCGGGCTGCCCATGCCGCGCAACACGGCGATCTTCGGCCCCACCTTCCGCGGCGAGGCGGTGGTGCGGTTCGACGACGTGACAGAGTCCCCGGACTACGGCAACAACCCGCCGTACTGCGGCATACCCGAGGGCCACCCTCCCGTAAGGAGCTACCTCGCCGTGCCGGTAATCTCGCGCTCCGGCGAGACGCTGGGCGGGCTCTTCTTCGGTCACCCGGAGCCCGGCGTCTTCGGCGAGCGCGAGGAGAGGATAGCGGTCGGGCTCGCCTCGCAGGCCGCGATAGCCATAGACAACGCCAGGCTCTTCGAGTCGGTGCGCAAGAGCGAGGAACGCTTGCAGCAAGTCCTCCAGACCGACGCGGTCGGCGTGATCTTCTTCGACCACGCCGGTATGGTACTCGACGCCAACGATGCCTTCCTGAGGATGACGGGCTACACCCGCGCCGGCGTGCGGTCCGGCGGACTAACCCGGTGGCGGATGACGCCCGCCGAATGGGTGAACGCGACCGAAGAGCAGATACGAAAACTCGCCGCCACCGGCCGGATCGGCCCCTACGAGAAGCAGTATCTCTGCAGGGATGGCTCCCGCCGCTGGATGCTGTGCGCCGGACGCGACCTGGGCGACGGGACGATCGTGGAGTACTGCATCGACATCACCGACCGCAAGCGCGCCGAGGCGGCGCTCAGAGAGAGCGAGGAGCGCTTCAGAGGCACCTTCGAGCAGGCTGCCGTCGGCATGTCGCTGGCAGCTCCGGACGGCCGGTGGCTCAAGGTCAACGACAGGCTCTGCGAGATCATCGGCTACTCCAGAGAGGAGCTGCTCTCCGGGCTGACGTGCCAGGGACTCACTCACCCCGACGACGTGCCCGGGCAGACGAAGCTCACAGAGAGGCTGCTGGCAGGCGAGATCGACACCTACCGGATGGAGAAGCGCTACCTTCGCAAGAACGGCACGGTCGTCTGGGTCTTTCTCACCGTCTCGATGGTGCGGGAAGCCTCCGGAAAGCCAAAGTACTTTATC
>JBFLXF010000241.1:0-4799 GCA_040757515.1 Actinomycetota bacterium | reverse complement strand
CGCTCTACCAGGAGCGCGTCGAGGCGTCTGCTCTTCGCCCTCGCGCCCCTCGCGGCTACCTCTCCCGGTGGCGGACGAAGTCTGCCAGCTGCCGCAACCCCGAGGTGTCGCCTCTCACCCGCAAGAGCGCCTCGAGAGCCCGCGCTGCGGCCTCGTCGGCCTGCTTGCGGGCCCCCTCCAGACCGTAGACGCCCACGAAGGTCGCCTTGCCCTGCTCAGCGTCGCTGCCCGCGCTCTTGCCCAGAGCATCGCGGGTCGAGGTAGCGTCCAGGACATCGTCTACGATCTGAAAGCAGAGCCCGAGCTCCATCGCGTATTCGGAGATCGCCGCCTGCTCTTCGGCGCCGGCGCCGGCCAGGATGGCGCCTACCCGGGCGGAGGACTTGATGAGCGCACCGGTCTTGTAGCGGTGGATGAGGTGCAGGGTCTCCGGGTCGGTTCTGTCTCCGTGGCCGGTGAGGTCCATGTCTATCACCTGCCCGCCGACCATCCCGTTGACGCCCGTTGATCCGGCGAGCTCGCGCACCACCTCCAGCACCTGCTCGCAGCTCGCCCGCTGGTGCACGGTTATGAGCGTGAGCGCCTCCCCGAAGAACGCGTCCCCGGTGAGGATCGCCATCGCCTCCCCGAATTTCTTGTGGGTCGTCAGCCTGCCCCGGCGGTAGTCGTCGTCGTCCATCGCGGGCAGATCGTCGTGGACCAGAGAGTAGGTGTGAATCAACTCTATCGCTGCGGCCGACGGCAGCACGCTACCCGGGTCGGCCCCGAAGACCCAGGCGGTCTCCATGCAGAGCACCGGCCTTACGCGTTTGCCGCCGCCGAGCATCGAGTAGCGCATCGCCTCCTGCAGACCCGCGAGCCGCGGCTCGTCCGTGAACCGCAAGCCCGCGATGTACTCCTCAAAGAGGCGGCGGTGGCTCTCCCACCGCAGGGCGCTCTTCGCCTTCTCAATCCCCCGGCGCATGCCCCACCCCCCCGAAGACGCGGCTCTCGGCGCCCCGAAGCACCCCACCGACGAAACCCGGCGCCTCCTCCCCCGAGAAACCTCTGGCCAGCTCGACGGCCTCGTTTATGGCGACCTCGGGCGGCACATCCTCGACGTTGAGCATCTCGTAGAGTCCGATACGCAGAATGGTGCGGTCCACGAAGCTCATCCTCGACACGGGCCACCCCACGGCGACCTCAGAGAGCAGAGCGTCAAGTTCCTCACGCCGCTCCTGCACTCCGCGGGCGATCTCGACGGAATAGCTCTGAAGTTCCCCGCGGTACGAGCGCCAGCGGCGGAAGATCTCCTCTACCGGGCTCCCCGTGACGTCGCTCTGGTAGAGGACAAAGAACGCGTTCTTCCGCGCCGTGCGCCGGCTCAAGTCTCTCCTCCGCGCCTCATACCCTCGTAAGGTACTCCCGGGTCCGCGTGTCCACCCTTACCCTATCGCCGATGCTGATGAAGAGCGGAACCTGCACCACGACCCCCGTCTCCAGCGTCGCAGGCTTGCTGCCGCCGGTCGCCGTGTCTCCCTTGAGGCCCGGATCGGTCTCCGACACCTCGAGGTCCACATGCGCCGGGGGCTGCACGCTAACGACCTCTCCATCCGCCGAGAGTACGCTCACCTCGCCGTTGGGCACGATGAAGTCCATCGCCTCTCCGACGACCTCCGACGGAATGGCGATCTGCTCGTAGGTGTCGTTGTCCATGAAATAGAGCAAGTCCCCATCCCGATACAGGTACGTCATCTGCCGCGACTCGGTCCTTATGTCCTCGACCTTCTCGCCTGCGCGGAAGGTCTTCTCGATCACGGCCCCCGTGTCCATATTTCTCAGCCGCGTCCTGACGAACGCACCTCCCTTGCCCGGCTTGACATGCTGGAAGTACAGTATCGTAAACCGCTTGCCATCAACCCGTATGGCACTCCCGTTCCTGAACTGGTTCGTGGATATCACGCTGCAATACCTCTCTGCGACACTCTCAGCTACAGAGACGACCGAAGACGCCGGCCCCTTCTTACCCGGCGTGAACACCGCGCTATTATCGCACATATGAGCCCCGAGTCAGCACCCGCTCTGACGGCAGAACCGCCAGCAAGCGGCCCGAGAACCTGTTTTTCTCGAGTTTACTGCCTGCGCGATCTCATGCTGCGACGCAGGATGGCTTTATGCGACTATCGCCTCCATCGCCCGGCGCGCCTCTTCAGCCTGCACGGGAATATCCCACCTCGGCGCGCCGACGCCTTCGAGCAGCACGAAGCGGTAGGTGTCGGCGGCGTCGGCGGCGCGGCGTTTTTTATCGCGGCCCATAGCTGTCAGGACGGCATCGGGGTTGAGGGCGGGGGCCCGGATCGGCAGGCCGGCAGAGCCGAGGAGATCTTCGTGCAGGGAGACGAGGTCGGCGCCGAGCCTCTCGCGGGAGAGGCGGGCCTCGGCAGCCATCCCCAAAGAGACCGCCTCGCCGTGGGGCATGGCATAGCCTGCGGCGGCTTCGAGTCCATGGCCGATGGTATGGCCGTAGTTGAGGATCGCGCGCCGCCCGCCCTCTCTCTCGTCTTCGGCCACCACCCCGGCCTTGAAACGCACGGAGTGGAGCACGAGCGTCTCCAGGGCCGCCGGGTCACCGGCTGCAGCCCGCGGGATCAGGCTGAGATCGTCGAAGAAGCGGCCGCCGGCGAGGAGGCCCATCTTTATAACTTCGGCGAGGCCGTTGCGCAGCTCGCGTTCGGGGAGGGTGGAGAGCCAGTCCAGGTTCGCCGCCACCAGGCGCGGACGCGCGAAGGCCCCCACGAGATTCTTGCCTTCGGGGAGGTCCACGCCCACCTTGCCGCCGACGGAGCTGTCCACCATCGCGAGCAGGGTCGTCGGGAGCATGACGAGGTCCACCCCGCGCGCGTAGGTCGCCGCCACGAAGCCTCCGAGGTCTCCGACCACCCCGCCCCCGAGGGCGAAGACCGTCCCGTCGCGACCGAGACCAGAACGGGCCAGCCTGCGCACGAGATCCCCGTAGGAATCCAGGCTCTTGGAGGTCTCGCCCGCCGGGAACTCGAAGACGCCGGTAACCCACCACCCGGCCTCCTCGAGCGCGGCGACGGCAGAGGCGGAGTGGAGGGACGAGACGCGCGAGTCGGTGATGAGTGCGGCAGCGCCCGGCGAGAGCGTCCCGGAGACCGTCGCGGCGAGGTCGAGCCCCGATCCAATCACGACCGGATAGGGTGTCGAGACGGAAACGTCTACGCGTGCAGCCAGCGCACGACCTCCTCTGCGACCTCCTCGGTCGTACGCCCGTCCACCTCAACGGTGAGATCGGCGACCCGCTCGTAGAGAGGCTCCCTGTCGGCATATCGGCGGGCGAACTCCTCTTTCGTGGCGGCGCGCAGGGGACGCCCCGGGCGGCGCGTCCTCCGGTAGAGGACGTCGAGATCCTCGCGCAGAAAGACCGTCTGCGTCCGGCTGAGCGCCTGCCGGTTCTCCGCTCGCAGGATGACGCCGCCGCCGCAGGCGACGACGGTATCGTGGCCGCGCGAGAGCACTTTGAGGAGCGTGGCGTGCTCCAGGTCGCGGAAGCACCCCTCCCCGAAGCGCTCGAAGATCTCCGGTATCGTCATGCCGGCGCTTCTCTCGACCTCGCGGTCCAGGTCTACGAACCCACGTCCGAGCCTGCGCGCGAGGAGGCGGCCCACGGTAGTCTTGCCGCTTCCCATATAGCCGACCAGGGTCACGGGAAGGCTCACTCGCGGGCGGAGGCGCGGGCGCCGATCCGGGAGAGCCGGTCTCTGTACGCCGCGTAGGCGGCCCGGATGTCGACGATGTTGTCGTTACCGAACTTCTCCAGAAAGGCCTCGGCGAGCACGACGGCGACCATGGACTCCCCGATAACGGCCGCCGCCGGGACCGCGCAGGAGTCGGCGCGCTCTTTGAAGGCGCGGGCCGGCTCGCCGGTCGAGAGGTCCACCGTGCGCAGCGCCCGAGCGATGGTAGAGATCGGCTTCATGGCAGCGGCTACGACGACGGGCTCGCCGTTGGTCATCCCGCCCTCGATACCTCCCAGGCGGTTGCTCGCTCGCCGGAAGCCGCCGTTTTCGGACGGCAGGATCTCATCCTGCACCCCGCTGGAGCGGTGGCGGGCTACCTCGAAGCCCATCCCGAACTCGACGCCCTTTATGGCGTTGATGCTCATGATCGCGGCGGCGATCCTGGCGTCTATCTTGTCGCGCCAATCCACGTAGGAGCCGAGCCCCGGCGGACACCCCTCGGCCACGACGACGAACTCTCCACCCAGCGCGTCGCGGGCGTAGCGTGCCTCGTCTATCTCGCGCTTCATCGCCTCGGAAGTCTTCGGGTCCGGGCAGCGGACCTCGGAGGCGTCCGCATCGCAGGCCATTGCGGCGGCCTCTTCCTTGGGGCAGGCCACCCCCCCGATGCGGTAGACCGCGCTGTGTATCGCCACCCCGAACTCCGCCAGAAGCTTCTTCGCCACGCCCCCGGCGGCGACCCGGGCGGTAGTCTCGCGGGCACTCGAACGCTCAAGAACGTTGCGGAGGTCGTCGAAGGCGTACTTCTGCATCCCGGCCAGGTCGGCATGGCCGGGACGCGGCAGGGTGATCGCCTTTGGCGGGTCCTCGACCGGGGCGGGGCTCATGCGATGCTCCCAGTTGGCGTAGTCCCGGTTGCGGACCAGCATCGCCACCGGCGAGCCCAGAGTGTAGCCGTGGCGCACGCCGCCGAGAAACTCGACCTCGTCCTTCTCGATCTTCTGCCGCCCGCCCCGGCCGTAGCCTTGTTGGCGCCGCGCGAGATCGCGATCTATGTCC
>JBFLXF010000240.1:0-4807 GCA_040757515.1 Actinomycetota bacterium | reverse complement strand
CACTACGCGCGGGTCGCCGAGGGGCCAAGCCTGGCGCGCCCGGCGGACGAGAGGAAAGATCAGACCTACGTGCTCTGGCCGATACCCAGGGAGTTGCTGGCGCGCACGATCTTCCCGCTCGGGGGCTACCGGAAGACAGAGGTGCGTAAGATGGCCGAGGAGCGTGGGCTCGCCGTCGCCTACACCCCCGAGAGCCAGGACATCTGCTTTATACCGGACGGCGACTACCGCCGCTTCGTGCGCGAGCGCGCCGCCACGAGGCCCGGGGAGATAGTGGACCGGGAGGGTAACGTCCTCGGGCGCCACCGGGGCGTCGTGGACTTCACCGTGGGTCAGCGCCGGGGGCTCGGCATCTCTGCCGGAGAACCTCTCTATGTTACCGAGGTCAGACCGAAGGGCGGGCAGGTCGTCGTCGGCAGGAGGCGCGACCTGGAGACGCGCGAGATCGCGGTGCGCGGGCTCAACTGGTTCCTGGATCCCTCGGAGGCCGGGCTCGTGCAGGTGCGCTACAACGGTTCGCCGGTGCCGTGCGAAGTGGGGCGCGGGGAGCGCAAGGGCGAATGGGTGGCGCGCCTCGAGGAGCCGGTGGTGGCCGTTGCGCCGGGGCAGTCGGCGGTCTTCTACACGGCAGACGGAGAGAGGGTGGTCGGCGGTGGGATCGTGTCCCGCCGCACAGGTTAGGGCGTGCGGGCGGCAGAGAGGGCGCGGTATAATCCGGGCTTCGGAACCCGTCGGGAGGTGCGTTAGGGTTTGGACGTCTTCGTTGAGTTGATGAAAGGCCTGTTGTACGCGGGGATCGCCGTGGCGTTCTTCGTTCTGGCCTGGATGTTCCTGAGGCTGGCCAGAATCTTCTCCACCACCGAGAAGAGCATCCGGGAGATCTCCGAGCAGGTCGTGCCTCTTATCGGGAAGACGCACGTAACGGTGGATAACATAAACAGCCAGCTCTCGCAGCTCGACGATGCCGTGGGCGACGTGGCCGGTATCACCGACGAACTCGACCAGACGACAACCGTCATAACCCGCGGGGTGCGAAACGGCGTAATCCGGCTCTCCTCAGCGACCGCCGGGCTCTCGCGCGGGGTAAGCGCCTTTGTCTCCGGCGAGAGGCGGAAGGAGGACGAGTAGTGGAGGGGTGGGGCAAGATCGCCGCCGGTGTCCTGCTCGGCGTCGCGGGCACGGTCTACGCGACGAATGAGAAGGTCCGTAGAAACCTCCCCGCCGCTGCACGAGATCTCCCGGAGAACGTCCGGCGGCGCTTCGAGACGGCCGTCTCCGTGGCGCGCGAGGCGTCGGCTCGTCGCCGCGAGGAGATCCTGCGCGAGCTCGCCGAGCACGAGCGCCGGGAGCAGCAGCAGCCGGTCGTCCGCCCGGCCCCCGACGGGCGGGCGAGCAGTGCGACGGAAGGCGACGTCACGCGCCCGCTGCCGCGCGAAGAGACGGGAGTATAAGAGATCTCCGAGGAGGGATTCGGTTTGCCCGCCAGCGAGCCTCGCGAATATGCGTACCTGGATGTTCCGCCTGCGAGGGAGTTTCGGCCCTGCGTCGGCCTCATGCTCGCCGGGATGGCGGCACGGGCCAGGATCGGGGTCGGTGGGCTTGAGGAGGCGGTGGACCTTCTGGAGCAACTCCACTCGGAGGATGGACCGACGCGCTACCGCTTCTCGCTCATCGAGGATGGGGTGCTTGCGGAGGTCGAGGAAGCGCCGGGCAGCGGAGAGGAGCGCTGGCGCACCGTGGTAGAGCTGGTCTCGTGAGCGGACGCTACAGAAGACCCGACAAGCGCCGCACGCGGCGGCTGCTGGAGCGCTACCACAAACACGGCGACCGGCGCGCTCGGGAGCAGGTGATCCAGGAACAGCTCCCGCTCGCCGAGTTTCTCGCGCGCAAGTTCGCCGGGCGCGGCGAGCCGGTGGACGACCTGGTGCAGGTTGCCTCGGTCGGGCTTATCAAAGCGGTGGACCGCTTCGACGTGGACCGCAACATCGAGTTCTCGACCTACGCGACGCCGAACATCCTCGGCGAGATCAAGCGCTACTTCCGGGACAAGGGATGGGCGATGCGGGTGCCACGCGGCCTGCAGGAGCTGCGTCAGTCCGCCAAGGAAGCCATACGGGTCGAGACGGTGAAGACCGGGCGCTCGCCTACTCTTGAGGACCTGGCGAACACGCTGGACTCGGACGTGGAGAGCGTCGCCGAGGCGCTCACTTTGGGTCGCGCCTACAACACGACCAGCCTCGACTCCCCGGTTAGCAGCGACGAGCCCGACGGCGACACGATCCTGGACCTCCAGTCCGACGAGGCCGCGCTTATGGAGGGGCTCGAGGACAGGATGCTCCTTCAGGAGGCCATCTCCGGACTCAAGGATCAGCAGCAGCAGATCCTCAGGCTCCGCTTCAACGAGGGCAAGACGCAGACGGAGATCGCCGAGCGCATCGGCGTGAGCCAGATGCACGTCTCGCGCCTCCTGCGGCGCGCCATCGCCGACTTGCGGCGCGAGCTCTCCGAGATGGAGAACGGCCACGCCGCCCGCCCCTAGAAAACCTACCGTAGAAAAGTACAATACGCCCAGCATGAAGAGCAGCGAGATACGGCGCCGTTTTCTGGACTTCTTTGTGGAGAGGGGGCACAAGCTCTACCCGAGCTCGTCTCTAATCCCGCACAACGATCCTACGGTCCTCCTCACGACTGCGGGGATGCAGCAGTTCATCACCTACTTCACGGGTCAGGAGAAACCACCGACGCCGCGCGCCACCAGCGCCCAGAAGTGCTTCCGCACCCAGGACATCGAGGACGTAGGCGACCCCTCGCACCTCACGTTCTTCGAGATGCTCGGCAACTTCTCCTTCGGAGACTACTTCAAGAAGGAGGCTATCGAGTGGGCCTGGGAGTTCCTCACGAAGGAGCTCGGCATCCCGCCTGAGCGGCTCTGGATCACTATCTTCGAGGGCGACGAGGACGCCCCGGAGGACCTGGAGGCGAAGGAACTGTGGATGAGCGTCGGCGTCCCCGAGCACAGGATCTTCGGCCTCCCCAAGAGCGAGAATTGGTGGGGCCCTCCCGGCGAGTCCGGCCCGTGCGGGCCCTGCTCGGAGATCTACTACGACTACGGCGAGCATCTAGCGAAGGGCGACCCGCAGGAGGACCCAAGGTACGGCCCCGGCGGCGACGAGGGCGAGCCGCGCTTTCTGGAGATCTGGAACCTCGTCTTCAATCAGTACGAGCAGCGCAAGGACGGTACCCTCATCCCCCTGGCCAAGACCGGCATAGATACCGGCATGGGCCTCGAGCGCACCGCCGCCGTCGTTCAGAATGTCCCCACCGTCTACGACACCGACCTCTACGCCCCGATCTTCGAGCGCGCCCGCGAGCACACCGGAGCCGAGCGCGGCGCCTCTCCGCAGACCGACCGCGCCCTCTACATCCTCGCCGATCACGCCCGGGCCATGGCCTTCCTCATCGCCGACGGCGTCCGGCCCGGCAACCAGCGCCGCGAGTACGTACTTCGCCGCATAATACGCCGCGCGACGCGGGAGGGGTACGGGCGGCTGGGGCTTTCGGCGGCCCAGATCGCCGGTTTGGCGGAGGTTGTGGTGGACTACATGGGCGACTACTACGAGGAGCTTCGGGTAGCGCGGGAGGACATCCGGCGCATCGTTGAGGTGGAGGCGGCGCGTTTTATAGACATCTACCACTCGGGGATGGAGTTATTGGAGTCAGAGGTCGCGCGGATGGATGGGGGGCACTTTCCGGGCGAGGTGGCCTTCACGCTGCACGACACGTACGGCTTCCCGGTCGAGGTGACTCGGGAGGTGCTTGCGGAGAAGGGCATCGCGCTCGATGAGGCCGGCTTCAGAACGGCGATGGAGGCCCAGAGAGAGCGGGCCAGGGCGGCGATGGAGGGCTACGAGCGGGTAGTCGCCGCCTTTCGGGACGAGGAGATAAAGAGCCGGTATGTCGGCTACGAGCGGGAGCAGGTGGAGACCAGGATCGCCGCTATCCAGGAGGTGCCTGAGGCCGAGGGAGAGGTCTACGTCGTGCTCGCCGAGAACCCCTTCTACGCGACGGGCGGCGGGCAGGTAGCCGATGAGGGCTGGATCTCTTCTGACGAAGGCCAGCTCGAGGTCTTCGACGCCATCCCCGCCGGCGACTACCAGGTGCTGAGGGCACGGGTAGAGCGGGGAACCTTCCGCGTCGGTGATGAGGTTACCGCCTCCATAAACCGCGTGAGGCGCCAGCAGGTAGAGGCCAACCACACCGCGACTCATATTCTGCACTGGGCGTTGAGGACCGTGCTCGGCAAGGATGTTGTGCAGGCCGGAAGCTATGTCGGCCCTGACAGGCTCCGCTTCGATTACCGTTACACGGGCAAGGTCGGAGAGGACGAGTTGCGGCGCATAGAGGAGCTGTGCCTGCAGAAGATCACCGAGAACCAGCCGGTGCGGTACTACACGACCACGCTGGAGGAGGCGCGCAACCTCGGGGCGATCATGCTCTTCGGCGAGAAGTACGGAGATCTGGTCCGGGTCGTGGAGGTGGACGGCTTCTCGCGCGAGCTGTGCGGGGGTACCCACGTTCGCGGCACCGCCGAGATAGGGGCGTTCAAGATTGTCTCGAACAAGAAGCACGGCGCCGATCTCTACCGCATCGAGGTTCTTACCGGGCGGGAGGCTCTCCGTTACCTCACCGCGGCTACCGAGAGCGCCGAGCGAGCCGCCGAGGTGCTGCGGGTCGAGATCGGAGCGCTGCCGGAGGCCGTGGCAGAGCTTCGCGAGGAGGTGCGCAGAGCGCAGGAGGTTGCCAGGGA
>JBFLXF010000239.1:0-4808 GCA_040757515.1 Actinomycetota bacterium | reverse complement strand
GAGCCCAGCGGCAGCGACACGGGGCCGGGCTTCCGTGGTCCGCAGGACCCGCCCGTGATCTGCCCCGCCTCCCCCGGGGAGGCCCCGGACCGCTGCGACGACACCGCCTACGGGAAGGGGAAGGGCGGCCAGCTCCGCTACGAGATCACCGTCCCCGCCGGGGAGACGAGGACCGTCTGGTTCGCCGTCGCGGGCGCGGACTTCGACGGCGAGAGCCCCGCCGATGCGAAAGAGGCCGCGATCAAGGAGCTTCGGACCGCGCTCAGAGACCCCGAGGCGCTGCTGGAGAAGAAGGTCTCGAAGCGTCTCGCGCTGGCGAGCTACACGAGGCTCGACCTCCCGAACGAGCGGCGGCTCGAGCGGGGCATAGAATGGAGCAAGCAGAACCTCGCAGACTCCGTGCAGGCCGCAGAAGATCTGGAGATAAGGGAGACCAACGCCGGCAAGAACTACCCGCCACCCGAGGGCGCTCTCGACCGGGCGCGCTTCCTCGGCGCAGGTTTCCCCGACTACCAGTGGCTCTTCGCCACCGACGGCGAGTACACCGCCTTCGCCAGCGTCGGCGTCGGGCAGTTCGAACCCATAAAGGACCATCTGCGGGCGCTCAAGGAGGTCAGCGAGATAGACAACGACCGCTCCGGCAAGGTCGTTCACGAGGTCGTCACCGACGGCAGCGTCTACTTCGGCTCCAACGCCGACCCCGGAAACACCGACGAGACCGCCAAGTTTCCGTCGGCGGTCGCCCTGATCTGGCGCTGGACCGGCGATGACGCCTTCCGGGACGAGATGTACGGCTTCAGCAAACGCAACATGCAGTACATCTTCCGCGAGCTGGACGAAGACGGCGACCTCTGGCCCGAGGGCCTCGGCAACGTCGAGCGCGAGGGGATGGGCGAGGAGAAGCTGGACAACGCCGTCTACACCATCCGCGGCCTCTACGATCTTGCGGACATGGCGAGGAGCAAGGGAGACTACAGCACCTATGGCTGGGCCATAAGCCGCGCCAAGAGGATGGAGGTTTTGTTCGAGCGAGCCTGGTGGTTCGGGCGCGAGGGAGCAACCCAGTACGCGGATTCTCTGCGGAACCCGGACAACGAGCAGGTATTCCAGCGGCACTGGATCGGGGCGACCCCCATGGAGGTCGAGCTTGTGAATCTCAGAGGCGAGCCGGTGCCGGGGCTCGCCTCCCGCGAGCACGGCCTCGCCGCCCTGCGCGAGCGGGAGCTGAGATGCTACACCGACCGCTTCGGGATGTACCACACCGGCACAGGCCCGACGGAGGCCGAGGGCGGCAACCCGGGTGCGAGCTGCGACCGCCACGTCTCCGAGGTGCCCTCCGAGCGCAACATCTTCACGCTCAACACCGCCGTAATGGCCGTCGGCGAGGGCAACTACGGCAGGCTCGGCGAAAACCAGCAGCGGCACTACACCGACGCCAACGCGGCCCTGCAGCTCATACCCGACGAGCAGCCCGGCGCGATGCCCGAGATCGCCCCCTCCCCAGACTACGGCCGCTCCATAGACAGGCCGTTCAATGAGCGGGCGATGGTCTTGCAGGCGTGGGGCGCCTACGGCACCATCTGGCCGGTCGTCCATCAGTGGCTCGGCGTCCGCCCGGACATGGGACGCAGGGAGCTCGCGGTCGTCCCGCAGGTTCCCGGGGGCTCCTCGCCCATCTCCGGCGAGAACATCCGGCTCGGCGACGGATCGGTCGCCGTCGCCGCCGAGAGGAACGGAGACACGTACCGCACCACCGTCGAACCCGACGTGACACTAGAGGAGCTCGTAGTCGGGCACACCCTCCCGCGTGGGGCGAAGGTCCGCTCCGTGAGACTCAACGGCGAGAGGGTCCGCTACGACCGGCGCGAGACCAACCGCGGGCTGGAGATTCTCGTGGAGGCGAAGACGACCGGCGAGCAGAGGCTCGTCGTCCGCACGCGGTAGTGGAGCCGGGTCCCGCCCGGCTCCGCCGCTATAAAGCGGAGCACGCGGGCCTCGCCCGCCATGTGCTCCCCGACCTCGGGAGACCCGCCGCGAAGGACCTTAGGGAAGGCGCGTTAAAGATGGGTTAGAGATGAGAGGTTCGCGCGAGACGCGGAAGGTTTTACCCGGAATTCACCGCCGTGTAACACGCCGGAGGCCCGCGACTGCTATACATCGGAGCCGGTCCCGCGGGCTTCGCCCGCAGCGTGAGATGCCGGAAAGTGAGAGAATGCTCCCGGGTGATAAAGGAGCGTCCCGGAGGCGGGGCGAGACGGAGGGGGACGGGGCTTGATCGCAGGGTTCGGCCGGGCTCGTGTCTGATCCGGCGAGACATCCAGAGTCCTGGCGGCAGACTCCGTCGTCCTGCGCCGGATCCACAACGAGCGCAGAGACCGCCGTTCGCGCCCCTCCAGACCACCAGCACCCATCCGGCAAAGGCTATCCCCAGGCACAGAGGAGGATTCCGTGGAGAAACGATCCGGGATCGGCAGATCCCTTCCGGTCGTCGGTCACGGCGGTGGCCGCTCGGTAATGACCTGCGCCTACCGTTGCGGCAATGCCTGCGCCCACGAAGCGCCGAATACCAGCGGCAACCCGTACTTCGGAGATATCCTGGAGAAGGCGCTAAGCAGGCGTCAGTTCCTGAAGGCCGGCGCCGCCGCAGCTATAGTCCTGTGCGCGGACGGCGCGCCCGCGCTGGCGCGTCCGGACCGCAACGGCTCCCGGCGCTCCGGACTCACCTTCGAGCCGGTGCCGCCCAACAGCATAGACGACGTGATCGTGCCGGACGGCTACGACTACGTGGTGGTCGTGCGGTGGGGCGACCCGATCCTGCCCGGCGCCCCCGAGTTCGACTTCGAGAACCAGACCGCCGAGGCCCAATCCAAGCAGTTCGGCTACAACTGCGACTACGTGGCCTTCTTCCCCCTGCGCGGCAGCGAGCGGGCCCTGCTCGTCGTAAACCACGAGTACACCAACACCGAGCTTATGTTCCGCGGCTTCGATCCCGCCACAGGCACCTCCCCCGAGGACCCCGAGCGCATCCGGGTAGAGCTCATGGCCCACGGCATCTCGGTGGTCGAGGTCCGCAGGCGGCGGAGGGGCGGCTACGAGATCGTCCGCTCCCGGCGCTACAACCGCCGCATCACCGCGATGACCCCGATGCGGCTCACCGGCCCCGCCGCCGGGCACGAGTGGCTTAGCACCGGGGCCGACCCCGAGGGCCGCACGGTGCTCGGGTGCCTCAACAACTGCGCCGGCGGCCTCACCCCGTGGGGCACCTACCTCTCCGGCGAGGAGAACTTCAACCAGTACTTCGTCAACGCCGGCGCCGTGGAGGACCCCGCCAAGCGCGCCTCCTACGAGCGCTACGGCTTCGGGGAGACGCTGCCGGATTTCGGCTACCGCGGCTGGGAGCGCGTCGAGGAGCGCTTCGACCTCGCCAAAGAGCCCAACGAAGGCTTCCGGTTCGGCTACGTCGTCGAGGTGGACCCCTTCGACCCGGATTACGTCCCGCGAAAGCACACCGCGCTCGGGCGAGTCAAGCACGAGGGCGCGGAGACCGCGCTCTCCCGAGACGGGCGGGCCGTCTCCTACATGGGCGACGACGAGCGCTTCGAGTACATCTACAAGTTCGTGAGCTCCCGCAAGATGGCAAAGGGCAACAGCCGGCGCGCCCGGGAGCACAACCTCACCCTCCTCGAGGAGGGCACCCTCTACGTCGCCCGCTTCAGCGGCGACAGCCCGCCGCAGGAGATAGACGGCAGCGGAGAGCTGCCCTCCGACGGGGCCTTCGATGGCGCCGGCGAGTGGGTGCCGCTCGTCAGCGGCGAGGAGAGCTTCGTGCCCGGGATGAGTGCGGCCGAGGTGCTCATCAACACCCGGCTCGCCGCCGACAGGGTGGGGGCGACCAAGATGGACAGGCCCGAGGACATCGAGCGCAACCCGGTCAACGGCAGGGTCTACGCCGCGCTCACCAACAACACCCGGCGCACCACGGCGGACGAGGCGAACCCCCGCACCAACAACAAGCACGGGCACGTGCTTGAGATCTCCGAGAAGGGCGACGACCCGGCC
This sequence comes from Actinomycetota bacterium, assembly GCA_040757515.1. Classification (GTDB taxonomy): domain Bacteria; phylum Actinomycetota; class Rubrobacteria; order Rubrobacterales; family Rubrobacteraceae; genus JBFLXF01. Next base: position 749 of record JBFLXF010000239.1, on the reverse strand, counting down.
GCCACAAGCTTCACCTGGAGGGTCTTCCTGCTCTGCGGCGATCCCGACGACCCCTCCACCTACTTCGCCGGCTTCGACAAGGACCAGGTCAGCCCCATCTCCTCGCCGGACAACGTCGCCTTCGACGAGCGGGGAAACCTCTGGCTCGCCACGGACAGCAGCAGGGCGCTCGGGCAGAACGACGGCTTCTTCGCCGTCCCCGTCGAGGGCCCCGAGCGGGGGTATCTGCGCCAGTTCCTCACCGTCCCGTTCGGCGCCGAGGCCTGCGGGCCACGCATCACGCCGGACCAGAAGACCATCTTCTGCGCCGTGCAGCACCCCGGCGAGGTGGACGGCGCCTCCCCCGACAACCCGGCGAGCAACTGGCCCGACGGCGGCCAGCCCCGCCCCTCGGTGGTGAGCGTCTTCAAGACCGGGCGCGGCGAGAGACGCATCGGAAGCTGAAGCTGCGTGATGACACAGCAGGATAGCCGTCCCCCGAAGGGGATCACTCGCCGACGCTTCCTCGGCGCCGCGGGAGCGGCGGGCCTGATCCTGGTCTCCGGCTCCCCGGTGTGGAGCGCCCCGAAGCGGGGCAGCGCCCCGGGACGGCCCCGGATAACCCACGGCGTCCAGAGCGGCGACGTGAGCGTCCGCAGCGGGGTGGTCTGGGCGCGCGCCGACCGGCCCGCCCGCATGATCGTGGAGGTCTCCCCCACGGAGTCGTTCCGCAGGGTCCGCCGCTACCGGGGCCCCGTCGCCACCCCGCA
>JBFLXF010000238.1:0-4809 GCA_040757515.1 Actinomycetota bacterium | reverse complement strand
AGCGCGCACCCTGACACCCGCGGCGAGGCGCGAGATCGCCGCTCAGGCCGCGAAGCGGGCGAAGTAGGCGGCCCCACCGCCTACCCGGCGCTCGAAGCGAAGCCCCGCAGCCTCCGCAAGCCCCTTCAGCTCCCCGAACGAGACCATGTGCGGGTCGGGCAGGGCCTCGCCGATCACGAGCCGCCCTCCTGGCCGCAAAACCCGGCGCGCCTCACGCAGCACGGCGCCCCTGTCCGGCACCTCGCCGAGGACGGCAACCATGAAGACCGCGTCGAAGCTACCGTCGGGATACGGAAGATCCCGCGCATCACCGCGGGTGGCGACGATGTTCGGGATACCGCTCTCACGTGCCTTCTCGCCGATCCGGTCGAGCATCTCCTGCTGGAGGTCCAGAACGTCGAGAGTGCCGTCCGGCGAGACGGCCCAGGCTACTTCGAGGCTGTAGTATCCGGTGCCCGGCCCCACCTCCAGGATGCGCTCGCCGGGATGGGGAGCGAGGATCTCCCGCAGCGCGGATCGCCTCAAGACCGGGCGGGGCAACTCCAGAGAGAACCGGAGCGCGTAGGGACACGCCGACGGGTGCCTTCGCCACCACGCGGCCGCTGCCAGAGCGGTGAGCAGTCCCGCGCATAGGATCGCGCTCTTCCGTCTCATCGGTCTCCTTTCCCATCGGGTACACGGCTCCGCAAAGGTTACGGACAGGGACATCGCGGGTTTCAGCGAGCCGGCCGGTCGGTCCTCTCGCGCTCCTGCCTCTCCCGCCGCCAACGATCGAGGCGGCCTCCGATCTCCGCCTCGGCCCCGCGCTCTTTGGGCTCGTAGTAGATGCGATCCTGTAGCTCTTCGGGCAGGTAGCGGTCGTTCATACCCTCGGGCTCGTCGGCGTGGGCGTAGCGGTAGCCCGCGCCGTAGCCCTCCTCCTTCATCAAGCCCGTCGGGGCGTTGCGAAGGTGCATGGGAACCTCGGACGTGGCGCCGCGCCTCACATCTTCGAGGGCGCGGCCGATGGCGGCGTAGGAGGCGTTGGACTTCGGAGCGGAGGCGAGGTAGGTGGTGGCCTGGGCGAGCGGGATGCGCCCCTCGGGCATGCCGACGAGCCGGACGGCCTCCGCAGCGGCCACGGCGAGCGGCAGGGCATGCGGGTCGGCGTTACCGACATCCTCGCTAGCCAGGATCACGAGGCGGCGGGCGATGAAGACCGGATCCTCTCCGGCCTCGATCATGCGCGCCAGGTAGTGCAAAGCCGCGTCCGGATCTCCGCCGCGCACGCTCTTTATGAAGGCGCTTACGACATCGTAGTGCTCCTCGCGCCCGTAACGGAGCGTCCGCTGACCGAGCGCCCGCTCCACGTCCCTCACCTCGACGCGCCCGCTGCCCGCAGCGGCGACCTCCAGGGCGTTGAGCATCCTGCGCGCATCCCCGCCCGCGAGCCGGAGCAGGTAGTCGCGGGCGTCGGCGGAGATCTCGACACGTAGCTCCGAAAGCCCTCGCTCCAGAAGCACCTCCAGATCCTCCTCCGAGAGAGGCCTGAGGCGCAGCACGCGCGAACGGGAGAGCAGCGGCGCCGTCACCTCGAAGGAGGGGTTCTCCGTCGTCGCCCCGATGAAGTCCACGAGCCCTTCTTCGAGAGCCGGCAAGAGGGCATCCTGCTGAGCCTTGTTGAAGCGGTGGACCTCATCGACGAAGACGAGCGTCCCCCGCCCCTCGTACTTCAGGCGCTCGCGCGCCCCGTCGAGGGCGGTGCGGAGGTCTTTCACCCCGCTCGTCACGGCGCTTAAAGGAACGAACTCCTCCTCCACGGAGGCGGCGAGCACGCGAGCGAGGGTGGTCTTGCCGGTCCCGGGAGGTCCCCAGAGGATCACCGAGCCGACCCTGCCGCGCTCTACCGCCGCGCGAAGCGGCCCGCCCTCGCCGGTCAGATGCGGCTGGCCGACGACCTCGCCGAGCGTCTTCGGACGGAGCCTCTCGGCGAGGGGGGCGCGGGCGGCGAGGTTGTCCCTTCCGGACTGGTCGAAGAGGTCCACGCGCTGAGTATACCTGCGCCCCGGCGAGGCCCTAGGCCCGCCGGGCGCGGCGCTCGTCGTGCTCCCGGCGCTGGCGGTCCATGCGGCGGGCGGCCTCGAGGACGTCCTGCGGGTAGAGGCTCTTCAGGGCGCCGGTCTCCAGGACCTGGTCCACGGAGTGCTCCGGGATCCTCATCCACTCCGCCGCGTGCTCCACCGGCAGCGGCCTGTTCAGCGCGCGACAGACGAGCCAGACCATCCACCGCCCCACGCGCGAACCCGACAGAAACCTCAATCGCCACACCTCCGGAAGAGAACGCCTGCATCCGGGATATTCTAAACGCGGGCCGCGCCCTCCGTTCCGGCACACACGGCCGGACGACGGTCGATCCAGGGACGTGCCTCCTCTAGCTGGGCTGCCAGGCGCAGGAGGGTAGGCTCTTCCCCGGAGCGAGCGACGAGCTGGATGCCCACGGGACCACCATCCTCGGTATTCATTACAGGCAGGCTCATGGCGGGCTGCCCGGTCATGTTGAACAACGCCGTGAACGGGACGTGTGTAAAGATCTTTTCGTACCAGCCCCTCGCATCCAGGCTCGTGTCATTCGCGTCGAGCAGGCCGAGCGGAAACGTCGCGTGCGCGAGCGTGGGGGTGAGCAGGACATCGTAGTCGAGGAACCAGCTGCTTACAGAGCGCGTAATGCGATTCTGCAGCGCATCAACCTCCATCATCTCCAGGGCTTTGAGATCCATCCCGGCTTCGTAGCAGGCCAGGGTAGTAGCCTCCAAGCTCTCCAGGGAAGGCCGGACGCCGGTAACCTGAGAGAAGGTGGACACCGCAGCAGCCAGAAACGCAAACCAGATCCGCGAGTTGGCCGTGTCGAAGGCCTCAACATCCAGCTCAGGGGACGCCTCGGTAACATCGTGGCCGAGCTCTTCGAGCAGCGTCGCCAACTCCTCGACGGCTTTCACACATTCATCGTCGACCGGCACACCGGACCACGCTTCAGCGGTGAAAGCAATCTTAAGGGTGTTTGGAGAAGCACCGACCGCTTCGATGAACGGGCGGTCCGGAGGCACAGCATAGTACTTATCGCCCACGCTCGGGCCATGAACGGCATCCAGCAGCGCGGCGCAATCGCGCACCGTGCGAGTAACAGCGAATTCGACGGCGGCGCCGTTCAGCGCCTCACCGAAGTCCGGTCCGAGCGGGACGCGTCCCCGGGTCGGCTTGAGCCCAACCAACCCGTTCACTGCCGCCGGGATGCGAATCGACCCGCCTCCATCGTTAGCATGGGCGATAGGCACGGCACGCGCCGCTACCATCGCCCCGGAGCCCCCCGAAGAACCGCCCGGGCTCTGCGAAGGATCCCAGGGATTGCGGGTGGGTCCGGTGGCCACGGCTTCCGTTGAAGCGTTGAACCCGAACTCCGGCGTCGTAGTACGCCCCAGGGTCGCCAAGCCCGCTCTCCTAAAACGGGCCATGAGCTCCGTATCATAGGGAAATGTAATGCCATCACCCGTCATGCGGGTGCCCGAGCGCGTCGGCACCCCTTTAGCGTGCAGTACGAGATCTTTGATCAGGAACGGAACGCCCGCAAATGGTCCGTCCTGAGAATAGGACAAAGGCTCCTCAAAGGATTCCCCGACGAGAGCGTTGAGCTGTGGGTTGACCTCTTCTATTGCGCGGAGCGCAGCCTCTCGAACTTCTTCGACCGTAACTTCGTTCGTGGAGATCAACTCCGCCAGACCCGTCGCATCGTACCGCGTGTATTCCGAAACTTTCATCTGAATCCCCCTTGGGCTACCGCCGCACTGCTTCTTCGCGAGAAAGCGGTTTGCAGATCGTCCTCCTCTACACAAGCACCTTTGCCATCTCGTCCACGAGGCCGCGCTGGAACTCGACTACCCGCGGGTCCGGCTGCTGGGCGGCGAAGAGCTCCTCGAAGGGATCCTCCACCGGGGTGCGCGCGCCGCTCAGGGTCTCGACGACCGCGAGCCCGCAGAACGGCACGGTGGCCTCGGCGTAGCCTCCCTCGTGCACGGCGACCAGCCGCCCGTCGCAGAGGGCGTCGGCGGCCTCCACTACCAGGCGGGTCATCTGGCGGTAAGACTCGCCGTAGAGCATCTGGCGTGCCAAAGGATCGGCTGCGTTGGCGTCGAGGCCGCTGGCTATGACTATCAGCTCAGGCCGGTAACGCTCCAGGGCAGGTACGGCGATGCGCCGCATGGCGTAGAGGTAGGTCTCGTGACCAGATCCGGGCGGGAGCGGCACGTTGATGTTGTAGCCCTCCCCCTCCCCCGCACCCCGCTCGTCCACGCTCCCGCTCCCGGGCGGGAAGCAGTTTTCCTGGTGGATGGAGACCGCAAGCACGTCCGGTCTCTCGTAATAAATGGCCTGCGTTCCGTTGCCGTGATGGACGTCCCAGTCCACGACCGCGATCTTCTCCACGCCGTGCTCGGCCCTGGCGGCCTCTATGGCTACCGCTATGTTCGCCAGCAGGCAGAAGCCCATCGCGGAGTCCGGGAGGCAGTGGTGGCCGGGTGGGCGGGAGAGGGAGTAGGCGTTGCGGAAGGTGCCCGAGAGCACGTCGGAGACGGCGCGCCTGGCGAGTCCGGCGGAGAGCTTCGCTATCTCGTAGCTGCCCGGCCCGAAGGGTGCGAAGAGGCCCTCCTCGCCACCGCCGGCGTCGCTGGCGGCCTTGAAACGTTCCAGATAATCGCGCGTGTGCACCCGGATCAGGTCCTCCTCCGTCGCCTCCGAAGCGGAGAGCTGGGCGACCCGGTCGCCCAGACCGGAAACATC
>JBFLXF010000237.1:730-4815 GCA_040757515.1 Actinomycetota bacterium | reverse complement strand
CCCGGTTGTTGCAGGCGGTGTGGTTGAGGCCGAGCCTGGCGGCGAGGGCCGCGTTGGTGATGGAGCCGGCTTCCTGGATGGCCCGCAACGTCTCAAGCAGGTGCTCCGGCACCTTCCCTACCACCCCGGCGGGTCCGGCGCCGATCTCGGGGACCCGCAGCATCGCAAGCCCCCGCTGCCTCAACGACGCCTCGACGTTCTCTAGCAGGTCCCTCTCCTCCTCGACCAGCACCAGCCGCCGGTCGCCGTACTCCCCGCTCGCCACCCGCGACACCAGTATCCCCAGCGCCTCGTCCGCGAACGAGTAGTCCATCAGCTCCACGCCCCGCGTGTCCACATACAGGGTGCCGCCCTTCGGCAGCCCCTCCAGAGCCTCCGCGAGAGCCTCCCGGACCGCCCGGCCCGTCCCGCGCGTCACCATCAGCTTAGCTCCGAAGTCGCCGCCCGCAACCTCGAAGACCCCGTGCGCCCGGTCTTCAGCCAACCGCTCCGTCCTCACTGTGCTCAGTGAAATCATTTGGCAAGATTCTACCCTCTCTGTGCCGAGAAAGCAACATGGATTTTGGAGTATATTCTGCCTTCATTTCCGGTCCGTGTCTTGGGGGTGGCGCGGCAGGGAGACGCGGACGAAGGTACCGGGGAAGAAGGGGACGTGGCGGGAGTTGCGACGGTCGTTATAGACGGTGATGCGTCCGGTACCCGAGCGGATAGAGAGGGAACCACCGGAGCGGCCGGAGATACCTGCGACGAGGGCGAGCCCGCCGCCGCGCCCGACCTCTCCGGTCCCTGAGACGCCCATTTTCAGGGCGAGGCGCAGGGCGTCGTTATCTGAGGAGATGCGATCCGCGTAGTGCGGGTTGCGCGAGAGGGTCTCGCGCACGCCGACCCCGCCGTCGGCGATGGCTATGAGGACCTCCTCGCCGCGGCGGCGGGGGCCGCTGACGATATGGTGGTAGGCCTGCACGGCGGCGTAGGCGCCGAAGGAGGAGGCGCCGTGCTCGGCGGCGTTCGCGCAGATCTCAGACAAGGTGGAGCAGACGGCGACCCGTTCCCGGAGGCGGTAGCCCTGGTTCTCCAGGATCCCGGAGATCCTCTCGATGATACCCGGGATCTCGCCCTCCTCGTGGAAGTTGACCAGCTCCTGCAGCGTGCCGGGGTTGTGGCGGCGGCGCTCCTCCAGGGAGGAGAGATCCGCGTTTGTCTTCACGCGCCCGCCGAAGTGCCTGAAGAAGTCCATCCTCTCCAGGTAGGCCGGCACGTCGCGTCCGGAGAGCGCCAGGTTCACCGCTTCGGAGCGGGCCGTGAGGTACTCGAGCAGGGCCGCGAGCCCGCAGAGGCCCGCGGGTTCCACAAACTCCACCGGACGCAGGTTCACGACGACCGGCCCGCCGTCCACGCGAGGGGCGGCGGCGAAGGCCGGGTCCAGGCTCCCGAGCGTGAGCACACCGCTCATCGCGCCCCGGCTGCGGACGTTGAGCTCAAGCTGCGTCTTCACCGGTGTAATTGTAATCGCAAGCGGAGAGCAGCCCGCTAGCCGCCGCGGCGGCGCTCGTAGAAGAGCTCGGTGTAGCGGCGGTTGTCGTAGCGGCTGAGGATGGTGCCGTCGCCGGTCTCGACGAAGCCGTTCTTCTCGAAGACGCGCTGCATGCGGTGGTTGTGGGCGAGGGTAGAGCCGCGCACGACCTTCAGATCCAGCACATCGAAGCAGTAGGAGACGAGCAGGGCGACCGCCTCGCTAGCGTAGCCCCTGCCGCGCATCTCCTCGGGTCCGATCTTGATCCCGAGGTCGCAGCCGCCGTTCCGGAAGTTGTAGAGGGTCGCCATGCCTATGGGCCGCGGCGGGTCGCCGGCCTCCATGATGAAGGTCTTGACGCTGGGGTCTTCCCAGCGGGAGAGGTAGTCGCGACGGGCGGCGGGGAGGGAGATGGAGATCGGGGGCCGCCCGTTCCAGGCGGCGAGTTCGGGGTCGCGGTCCCAGGCGTAGACGACCTCCACGTCCCGCTCGCACGGCGGACGCAAGGTGACGTTCTCTCCCTTTATGGTGTTCAGGTCCTCGGCGTGTATGTGCTGCCCCTTTCTCGCCCGAGCAAAGATACCATACCCCCGGCGCCCGTCCCGCTTCAAGCTCCCCCGCTCTTCTACTAGAATAGCCGCAAGCCAGAACCTCGGGGAGCGTGTTTGAGCGGTACGGTAGGGGAGTTCTTCGGTAGCTCTTCCAGGCGGATACGGGACGAGGTGTGGGGGGACGTCCCGGTGGACCGCGCGGTGCGGGCGCTGCTCGACACGCAACCCATGCTGCGCCTCAAGGGGCTGAGACAGCTCGGGTTCTCCTCCCAGGCGTTCCCTGCGGCCCGCCACAGCTGCCTGGACCACGCAGTGGGCGTCTACCACCTGACCCGGCTGACGATAAAGAGAATCACGGACTCCGGCGCCTACCTCGAGGATCGGGACGTGCGTGCCGCCCTGGCCGCGGCCCTGCTGCTGGACATCGGCCGCTATCCCTACTCTCAATCCATCGAAGGCATCTCCCTCCCCGGAGCGGTGCAGGGCGACGAGCGCAGCCGGCGCTGGATCGAGCACTCCGAGGTGGCTAAGGTGCTGCGCGGGGAGTGGGATATAGAGCCTCACAATGTCTTCCGGCTCGTCGCCCGCGGCGAGAACCCGCCCCACTCCCTCACTCCGACGGAGCACCTGATCCGGGACATCCTCTTCGGAGCCCTCGACCTGGCCTCGCTCGACTCTCTCGCGCGCGACGCCCGGGGCGCGAAGCTTCCCTTTGGTGTCGTGGGCGTCGAGCCGCTCATAGAGCGTCGTCGCATCGTCGGACAGGACAACCGCGCCATCCTGGCCCTCGATGAGGAGGGCGCGGGCTCCCTGCAGTCGCTGGTCTTCACCCGCTATCTGCTCCACTACAACCTCTACGGCCACCACGCCCTCAGAACGCCAACGGTGATGTTCCTGCGTGCGGCGCAGGACGCCATCCAGGCGGAGAAGATCACATTCGACAAGCTCTCCGAACTCGACGACGCCGGGGCCTTCGTCCTCGCGCAGGACACCGCCGAACCCGGAAGCTCGACCGCCGCCCTCACCAAGCGCCTCGCCGAGCGCCGCCATTACTACCGGGCGCTGGAGCTCGACGAACGCCACCCGAGCTACGGTTCCCTCATGCGCCTGCGCGACGACTCCTCCTGGCGACGCCGAGTCGAGGAGGCCTGGGCGCGCTACCTCACCCGCTACCGCAAGGGCGACGCCGGCCCCTACGACATTCTCATAGACCTCCCCAAAAGAGAGAAGTTCTACGTGGGCCTGCGCCTCATTCGCCGGATGCCCCTCCCGGGCGAGCGCAACCCGGTAACCTGGCAGGGCCTCTCCGGCATGACCGACGACGATCTCGAACGCTACCACGCCCCCCTCCACCGTATCCGGGTCGTTACCGCCGGCGAGAGCCTCGTGAAGTCCGTGCGCCGGCACGCCGAAGAGCTCTTTACCATCGCAGAAGAGGTCGGCTAGAGAAGAGACCGGATGCCAGAAGAACACACAGAGAAAGGGCCGGCGTCTACAGAAGGGTGGGACCCTTTTCCGGCCCTTAGCGGCCCTCTAGAAAGAACCGCTAGGATGTTACGGATATTATAAACAGGGGTGGCCTCCGAACGCAACCTTTCCGGCGCAAACCGGTTTCGTAGTCCCCGGAGCCGTGATACAATGTGCTCCCGCTGGGCCGCTAGCTCAATTGGCAGAGCAAGAGACTCTTAATCTCTAGGTTCCAGGTTCGAGTCCTGGGCGGCTCACTCTAAAAATCCCTGCAAATCGCAGGAAATCCCCCGGACGGTGGTCCGGGGGTTCTCTATTTGACACCACCGCGCCCCAGCCCAAAGCGTCCTCTATGGCGCTGGCTACGCCGCCGTCCATACCGGGCTTCCGTGCGTGTAGGTATCGAGGGTGAGCTAATCGAGACGTGCCCTATAAGCTCAGAGGCATACTCGGGGCGGACGTTACGGGAGAACAAGAACGTGACGGGAGGTCATACAGCCGGGTGCTACAAGATAGAGAAGAGGGGGGGGGGGGGGGGGGGGGGGGGGGGGGGG
>JBFLXF010000237.1:0-720 GCA_040757515.1 Actinomycetota bacterium | reverse complement strand
CCCCGCCGGGGCCGGGTGGGCCCCCCCTCTTCTCTGTTACCGGTTAATTACCGGTTAACGGTTACCTGCGACGCAAGACCGCGTAGGTCAGGATGCCCGAGCCGAGCAGCAGAGCAGCCGCAGGCAGCAGAATCGCCGGGCCGCCGCTCTCCGGGAGATCCCCCTCCTGAGTGCCCGTGCCGGACACCGTGCCCTCCATGGCCGTGTCCTCCATGGCGGTGTCTTCCATCATCACCGTGGTGTCGTCCTGCGCCAGCGCAACCGGCGCCAGAACCAGCATGGCCAGAAGAGCGGCCGTTGCCAGGAATATAGCCCTCTTCATCCAGTCCTCCTTCTGTCTACTCCGTCTTCCAAGCGGCCTGTACAGCTCCTCGCGTGAGGAGTACCCGCAGTGTACACAACGCAAACCGAAAAGTCTCTATTAACTTAACGATTTTTAATATTTTTAACGTTTCGGATGGCGGGGGCAGTAGGATTCGAACCTACGGGCGTTTTACCGCCTCCGGTTTTCAAGACCGGCGCATTAGTCCGCTCTGCCATGCCCCCGCGTTGGGGGATTATACGATCTCAGTGCCGGGACGGCGTGTCGTCTCGGGGGGTGAGCTTCCTGGGCTCTCTACCCTCTCGTAGAGTCGCTCGAAGCCCTCCTTGGGGAATACGCCGCCGGGCGCGGAGGGTTCGCCGAGGGAGGTCGGGACGCTCCGTATCTCATAGTCGCCC
>JBFLXF010000236.1:0-4822 GCA_040757515.1 Actinomycetota bacterium | reverse complement strand
ACTCCGCCTCTGCGAACTCCCTGGTGGCGATCACGGCGGCTATGCGCTCGTCCTGCGCGAGCGGCAGCAGGTTCGCGACGTGGCGGCCCCTCGCCGTCCGGCTCATGCGCGGAAGCTGGTGCACCTTCAGGCGATACACCTTGCCCTTGTTGGTGAAGAAGAGCATGTAGTGGTGCGTCGTTGTGATGAAGAGGTGGTCTATGAAGTCGCCGTCCTTGAGCTCCATCCCGGCGACGCCCACGCCCCCGCGGCCCTGCTTTCGGAAGGAGTTTACCGGCACGCTCTTGAGGTAGCCGCCGCTGGTGATGGAGATCACCACCTCCTCCTCGGCGATCAGGTCCTCTATCTCGAAGTCCACACCCTCCTGCGCCGTTATCGCGGTGCGCCGCTCGTCGCCGTAGGCGGACTTTACCTCCAGCAGCTCCTCCTTGACGATCCCGTAGACCTTGGAGTCGTCGGCGAGCACGCCCTCGAGGTACTCGATCTTCTCTACGAGATCCCTGTGCTCCTGCTCGACCTTGCGCCGCTCCAGGGCGGTGAGCCGCTGCAAACGCAGATCCAGGATCGCCTGCGCCTGCCGCTCGGAGAGCCTGAAGGTCCTCATCAGGTTGTTGCGGGCCGTCTCCACGCTGCGGCTCCTGCGGATGATCGCCACGACCTCATCGAGGTTCGAGAGCGCGATGAGCAAACCTTCCAGGATGTGTGCCCGCGCGCGAGCGCGCTCCAGCTCGTAGCGCGTCCGGCGCGTGACCACCTCGAACTGATGCGCGACGTAGTGCTTGAGCGCCTGCTTGTAGGAGAGCGTCTTCGGGACGCCGTCCACGAGCGCCACAAGGTTCACCCCGAAGCTCTGCTGCATCTGGGTGTGCTTGTAGAGGTTGTTCAGGACAACCTTCGGCACCGCCTCGCGTTTGAGCTCGATAACGATGCGCATCCCGTTGCGGTCGGACTCGTCGCGCAGGTCGCTTATGTCTGTGAGCTTGCGCTCCTTGACCAGCTCGGCGATCTTCTGCAACAGCTGCGCCTTGTTGACCTGGTACGGGATCTCCGTGACCACGATCTGGGTCCGGTTGCCCTTTATCTGCTCGGTGTGCGCCTTCGCCCGCACCCGCACCGAGCCGCGCCCGGTCTCGATGGCGCTCCTTATCCCCGAGATCCCGACGATGATCCCGCCGGTCGGGAAGTCCGGGCCCTTTATATGCTTCGCGAGCGCCGCGTCGTCCATGTCGGGATCTTCTATGAGCGCGACCGTGGCGTCTATGACCTCGCCGAGGTTGTGCGGCGGGATCTTGGTCGCCATCCCGACCGCGATGCCGTCGGAGCCGTTGACGAGCAGGTTCGGGAAGCGCGCAGGCAGTACCTCCGGCTCCCGCTGGCTCTCGTCGAAGTTGGGGTTGAAGTCGACCGTGTCGGCGTTGATGTCCCGCAGCATCTCGGTGGCGATGCGTCCGAGACGGGCCTCTGTGTAGCGCATCGCCGCCGGCGGGTCGCCGTCGACGCTCCCGAAGTTCCCCTGCCCGTCCACGAGCGGGTAGCGAAGCGAGAAGTCCTGCGCCATCCTCGTGAGCGTGTCGTAGACCGCCGCGTCGCCGTGGGGGTGGTACTTACCGATGACCTCACCGACGACCGTGGCGCTCTTGCGGTACGGCCGATTCGGTTGCAGTCCGAGGTCGTGCATCGCGTAGAGGACGCGCCGGTGCACCGGCTTCAGGCCGTCCCGCACGTCCGGCAAGGCGCGCGAGACGATCACGCTCATCGCGTAGGAGAGGAAGGAATCCTTTATCTCCTCCTCTATGGAGTGAGGCTGTATGTTCCCCGAGAAAGTATCAAGCATCCAGGTTCTTCACCTCTCTGGCGTTCTCCTCGATGAACCGCCGCCGCGGCTCGACCTTGTCGCCCATAAGCTCCGTGAACAGCTCGTCGGCGACCGCCGCCGACTCGACCGTAACCTGCAGAAGCGTCCTGCTGCTCGGATCCATCGTCGTCTCCCACAGCTGCTGCGGGTTCATCTCGCCGAGGCCCTTGAAGCGTGCGATGTTGGCGTTGCCGTTCGCGTTGAGGCGCGTCAGCGTCTCTCTCAGCTCGCGGTCATTGTAGACGTAGTAGTCCTTGCGCTGGTGCGTGATCTTGTACAAGGGCGGCTGCGCGATGTAGACGTATCCGGCCTCGATCAGCTCCGGCATGTTCCTGAACAGGAACGTCAACACCAGCGTGCGGATGTGGCTGCCGTCCACGTCGGCGTCGGTCATGATCACGATCTTGTTGTAGCGGGCCTCCTCGATGTTGAATGAGTCGCCCACCCCGGCGCCGATCGCACTGATCATGGCCTGTATCTCGGCGTTGGAGAGGACCTTGTTCATGCTGGCCTTCTCGACGTTGAGGATTTTGCCCCGCAGCGGCAGTATCGCCTGGAAGTTCCTGTCGCGCCCCTGCTTGGCGCTCCCGCCCGCCGAGTCGCCCTCGACGATGTACAGCTCGCTTCTGGCCGGATCCTTGCTGGAGCAGTCGGCGAGCTTGCCGGGCAAAGTCGAGCTCTCCAGGTAGCCCTTGCGGATGGTGTCGCGCACCTTCCTCGCCGCCTGGCGAGCGCGCGCCGCCTGCAGCGCCTTGTTGATAATTGCCTTCGCCTCGCCGGGGTGCTCCTCCAGGAACTCCGCCAGGTAGCGGTTCGTGGCGCTCTCGACGAGGCCCTTGATCTCGGTGTTCCCCAGCTTGGTCTTGGTCTGCCCCTCGAACTGCGGCTCGGTGAGCTTTACGCTTATGACCGCCGCCAGGCCCTCCCGGATGTCGTCGCCGGTGAGATTCTCCTCCTTCTCCTTGAGTAGGCTCTTCTGGCGGGCGTAGGCGTTGATCGTGCGCGAGAGCGCGCTCCTGAAGCCCGAGAGGTGCGTCCCGCCCTCGTGGGTGTTGATGTTGTTGGCGAACGTGAACACCGAGTCCTGGAACCCGCTGTTCCACTGCATCGCCACCTCGACCGCCCCGGCCTCCTCCTCGCGCTCGAAGTAGAAGACGGTCTTGTGAACCGGGTCCTTCGACTCGTTTATGTGCGCCACGAAGTCCCGGATGCCGCCCTCGTACCGGTACGTTACCTCGCGGCCCTCTTCGCGCTCGTCGGTAAGCGAGATCTTCAGACCCTTGTTCAGAAACGCCGATTCCCGAAACCTCCGGGAGAGTGTGTCGAAGGAGAACTCCACCGTCTCCGTGAAGACCTCCGGGTCGGGCTTGAAGGTGATGGTCGTTCCGGTCCCCTCCCCCTTCTCGAGCTTGCGCACCTTTTCGAGGTCTCCCTGCGGGAAGCCCCTCTCGTAGCGCTGGGCCCACACGTGCCCGTCGCGTCGTATCTCGACCTCCAGCCACTCGCTCAGGGCGTTGACCACCGAGGCCCCGACGCCGTGCAGGCCACCGGACACCTTGTAACCCTGCCCGTCGAACTTCCCCCCGGCGTGCAGGGTCGTCATGATGACCTCGGTGGCGGACTTGCCGTATCTCTCCATCCTGCCCACCGGCATCCCACGCCCGTCATCGGTTACGGTGAGAGCGTTGTCGGGGTGGACCGTCACCCGGATCTCGGTGCAGTATCCGGCCAGAGCCTCATCTATGGAGTTGTCTACGATCTCCCAGACGAGGTGGTGAAGCCCCCTCGGCCCCGTCGAGCCGATATACATCCCGGGCCTCCGCTTGACCGCCTCCAGCCCCTCAAGAACCTGGATGGAACTCGCATCGTAGACGTTCTCAGAATGCTTTGTAGCGGTCTTAGCCAATGGAAGGAGCCTCCTGATACTGACCCCCGGCTCGGACGCCGGGATCGCTCTTGTAAACGCAGAACTGCACCCAAGGATTGTAACATAAGGGCACCTTCTTCCCAACCCCCTACCGCGTGTTTGCCGCTTGTTTAAGCGGTTTTCGTGGCTATGTGCGCGTGTTACACACTACCGCTTGTAGTCTCGTGCACGGCGCCCCCAGATATGCGTATCAGGCGGGCGCGCTGCATGATGTCGGGAGCGAAGTAGTCGAGGTTGGTGGTCGTGATGACGGCCTGGCTGCTCTGCAGGAAGTACCCGGCCAGATATTCGCGCCGGCGCTCGTCGAGCTCACTCATCACGTCATCGAAGAGCAGGATAGGGTCCTGTCCCGTCTGCTCGAAGACGTAGTCCCTGGCCGCGAACTTCAGGGCGAGGGTGGCGAGCCGCTGCTGGCCCTGCGATCCGAAGGTCGTCAGGTTGACGCCGTCCAGCAGGATCTCAAAGTCGTCGCGGTGCGGCCCGACTGAGGTTGTCCCGCGCTCTATGTCGGCATCGTGTGCCTCTCTGAGCGCCTCGGCGTACCCTTCGAATGGTGCGCTATAGGAGTACTGGATCTCGGCCTTCTCAGGGCCGTACAGGGCCCTCAGAGAGGAAGCGAAGTGCTCGCCGAGAGGCTCCACCGCCGCCTCTCGACCCCGGAGCACCGTCTCGCCGAGCTCCACAACCTTCCGGTCCCAGGTCGCAAGCGTCCGGCGGGAGGAGAAGCCGTCGCGTATGCGCCGCAGGAGCTGGTTGCGCTGCTGGACCGCCCGAACGTACTCGGAGACCGCCCGGGCGTAAGAGACACGGAGAGAGGAGAGCAGGCGATCGAGGAACTCCCTGCGGTCGGAAGGCGCGCCTTTCGCGATCCTGATGTCGTCGGGGAAAAAGGTGACGGCTCGTATCCCGGCTCCGCCGGCGGCGTAGCTGGCGAGAGAGGGCGACGAAGCGCCGTCCACGGTGAGACGCTTCTTCTGTCCCGGCGCGTAGCCGACGGCGACCCGCCGCTCGTCGCCCTCCCGGACGATACGGGCCTCCGT
>JBFLXF010000235.1:0-4826 GCA_040757515.1 Actinomycetota bacterium | reverse complement strand
CGCGAGCCGCTGGTGGTGCCGCTCGCGGTCACGGCAGACGGAGCTCACGCTCCCGGCGGGCGGCGCGGCGGGCTCTACTTGTGGCCCTCGGTCGAGCTGCCGCCGCCCGGGTGGCCGGACATGCTCGAGGACGCTGCGGCGGTCTGCGGCGTGATCCTGGACCGCGCCGAGCGGGCCTACGACCGTCTCAACCGCGACCGCTCGCGCTGGCTGCGGGACGTCCTCGACGGAGAGCCTGGCCCCGCGGCACGCCGGGAGGGCAACCGCCTCGGTCTGCCCGTGGATCGGGGAGAGGTATGGACCGTCGCCTGGAGCGGTGACGCCGATGACATCCGGCGCCGCATGCTCGCCGAGGACGCAGCTCTCGACCGGCTCGGCACGCCCCTCATCTCCGCCGGCGGCGGCGTGGGCGTCCTGCTGTTGAAGGAGGGCACCAACGAGCGCCCCGCCGCCGTGCGCGACGACCTGCTGCGCTTCTTCGGCCCGGCCCCGCTCTGGCTGGTACACGGCGCCACCTACGACTCCCTGGCAGGGCTGCGCGACGCGCTCTCGCAGTCTCTCGAAGCGGTGGAGAGGCTGCGGCGCAACCGCGCCGACCGCTACGTCTCCGAGGTCGGGAGTTGGGGTCTCGACAGCCTGCTGGAAAACCCAAAGGTCTCCGCCAGTCTCGACGAGTTCGCTCACGCGATGCTCGAACCGCTTCTGAAGCGGGACAGGGACTCGGGCTCCCCGCTGACGGAGACGTTCTGCCTCGCGCTCACCGGAGGTTCGGCAGAGGCGGCGAGACGCCTCTACGTGCACGAGAACACGGTCCGCTACCGCTTGCGGCGCGCCGCCGAGGTCCTGGGATGCGAACTCGACTCCCCCAAGGAGAGGACGGCCCTCACCCTGGCGGCCTTCGTCTGGCTCCGCAGACGCAGCCGCTAGCGGGAGGCTCGCTCCGCACCGAGCGCCGCCTCGACAAAGTCCAGCCGGTCGTTCCCCCAGAACATCTCATCTCCCACAAAGAAGGTCGGCGCGGCGAAGATGCCTCGCGCGACGGCGTCGTTCGTCGCCGCCTTGAGCCCCTCCTTCGCCTCGGGAGAAGTCGCACCCGCGAGCACCTCCTCCGGATCCACCCCGATCCGCCGGGCCACTTCGGTGATCGGGGCCTCCTCGTCGGCCTCATCCAGCCCCTTCGGCGCCCCACCTCTCTCCCAGTAGTGGGCGAACGCCTCCCAGGTGAACGGCTCCAGCATCCCCTCGCTTTCGAGGTAGACGGCCGCTCGCATGGTCTTCAGCGTGCGGAACGGAAAGGGCTTCGGAAACCTTAGCGGCAGCCCGTAGCGCTCCGCCCACCGCTCGATGTCCCGCGCCTGGTAGCGAGCCTTCAGCTCCGACTCCACCGGCGCCCGAAGCCCCGCAGCCTTGTGCAACGCCCCAAGCAACACCGGCCTCAGGACCAGCTCCGCACCTCGTCCGTCGCAGATCTCGCGCACCCGCCGGTGCGCCAGGTACGAGTACGGGCTTACCAGATCGTAGTAGAACTCTACCCTCCCCACCGTGTCTCCTTCCGCCGACAGCCGCCACAACTTACACCAGCGGTGACGCCCGCGCCTCTTGAACGGGTGCAGCCCGCAAGGACCGCGATCCAGCGCACCTCACCGTCCCGGGCGCCGCTCCGGCCCGATCCGGCGGGCTTCGAGCGGTACGTCCTTCTCCCTGCGGTCGTAACCGGACGGGAAGGAGCCAGGGAGTCGGATCAGCTCACAGCCTTCCTCACCAGCGCGCTGATCTTTGCCTCTTCTGCGGCGGTCAGCTCCCTGAGCGCGAAAGAGGTCGGCCACATGGCGCCTTCGTCGAGGTTCGCCTCGTCGCTGAAGCCGAGCGTCGCATACCTGGTATTGAACTTCTCGGCGCTCTGAAAGAAGCAGACGACCCCGCCGTCCTTGGCATAGGCGGGCATCCCGTACCAGGTTCTCGGCAAGAGTTCGGGGGCGACGGCCCTGACGATCTCATGGATCCGCTCGGCCAGAGCGCGATCCGTCTCCCGCATCTCAGCGATCTTCGCGAGCACGGCGCGTTCCCCATCCGCCCTCCGCGCCTCCGCCTTCTTCTCCCTTGCGCGCTCCCTCATCGCGGCTCGTTCCTCAGCCGTGAATCCCCCAGACCGCTTTGCGCTCATCGCTCCCTCCTGCCCGAACTCTACGGTTCTCACTCCATCCAACGAGAAGATTCTATGTGCCCCTGCATGCCCTCACTACACTATTTCTGATCCCCGCCTCTTGACACCCCACCTCCCATCCAGTAGAGTGCGCACATTGTTAAGTAAATCAATAGACAATATAGAATCAGTAGAGATTGTCTGCACAGAGAGGACGGCCGGATGAGAAACCTGATCGTACTGGGGGTAGTAGGTTTTATCGCCCAGTTGGTGGATGGCTCGCTGGGGATGGCCTACGGGGTCACATCCACGACGCTCCTGATAGGGGTGGCGGCGCTGACTCCGGCGCTGGCCTCCACGGTGGTGCACATCTCCGAGGTGGGGACCACGGCTGCTTCGGGGCTCTCCCACTGGCGCTTCGGCAATGTGGACTGGTCTAAAGTCCTGTGGCTCGCCGTTCCGGGCGGCGTCGGAGCGTTCTTCGGGGCCTATGTGCTCGTCAACGTCCTTACGGCCGAGGCTGCGGAGCCGCTCGTGGCGATCTTCCTGTTCCTCCTAGGCGCCTATGTGCTGGTCCGCTTCGCTTTCAGCCGCACCTCTGAGGTTGTAAAGAATCTCCCGATACCGCGCCGGTTTCTGGCACCGCTGGGCCTCGTCGCCGGGTTCCTGGACGCGGCGGGCGGCGGCGGGTGGGGGCCGATCTCCACGCCCACCCTGCTATCCTCGGGCCGCATGGAGCCGCGTAAGGTCGTCGGCACCGTGGACACCAGCGAGTTCATCGTCGCCGCCTGCGCCAGCGTCGGGTTTCTGGTCTCCCTGAGCTTCGCCGAGGTGCCCTGGGGCATAGTGGGCGCCTTATTCGTCGGCGGTCTCGTAGCCGCTCCGGTAGCCGCCTGGATCGTGCGGCACCTCAACGCCCGCGTTCTCGGCACCGCCGTCGGTGGCTTCATCCTGCTGGTGAACGCCAACACCTTTCTCGGAGCCGTAGGGCTCGACCCGAGCCTCAACGTCTTCGTCTACGCCGCGATAGCCGCCGTCTGGGGCACGGCCCTCTACTTCGCCATCTCCGCCGCCCGCCGCGAGCCGGTGCTCGAGGTCTGAGGCGCAGCGGGGTCGAGGGTGAGAGCGTGGTGATGTACGCTTAAGGGCGCCTTTGAGGTCAGCGGGAGAAGGAGATATCTTGCAGGCGGACCAGAGACGGCTGACGGGAGAAGAGCGCGGCTTCACATTGTGGTTTACCGGGCTCTCGGGAGCCGGGAAGACCACGATCAGCGAGATCGTCGAGCGCGAGCTTCGCGAGCGGGGCAGAAGGGTCGAGGTGCTCGACGGCGACATCGTGCGGACCAACCTCTCCAAGGGACTCGGTTTCAGCAGGGAAGACCGCAACATAAACGTGCTGAGGATCGGGTTCGTGGCGAACCTGCTCACGCGCAACGGGGTAGCCGTCATCGTCTCGGCCATAAGCCCCTATAAAGAAGCGCGCGACCAGGTGCGGCGCAGGATCATAGACTTCGTCGAGGTCTTTGTGGACGCACCGCTTGAGGTGTGCGCCGAGCGGGACGTCAAGGGCCTCTACAAGAAGGCTTTCGCCGGAGAGATCGAGCAGTTCACCGGCGTCTCGGACCCCTACGAGCCGCCCGCCGCCCCGGACCTGGTGCTCAAGACAGCCGAGGAGACCCCGGAGGAGAGCGCCCGTAAGGTCATAGAGAAGCTGGAGTTCTTCGGCTACCTCTGGACCCCGACGGCGGATACCGAGTACAACTGGAGCAACCGCTAGGCGGAGCAACCGCCAGGCGGAGCAACCGCCAGGCGCCATACCCCGCGAGCCCGGTCTCAGTGGTGCACCCAGGCCTCGGGATCGCTGGTAAGCTCAAGGACTATCTCGGGGAGATCCCCCTCGACCAGGTCGGCGAGGGTGACGGCCTCCAGAACGGCGCGCAGGTTGGCGCGGACCGCGATCCAGACCTCCCGCAGGTGCTCTGCGGCTCCCTCGTACACGAGCGCCTCCGGCCACTCGCCGCGCACGTTCGCGAGGGGTCCCTCGACCGCCCGGATCACGTCGGCGAGCCGTATCTCGCTCGCGGGCCGCGCAAGCCAGTAGCCGCCCGAGGCACCTCGCTGGGTGCGCACGATGTTCGCGCGCTTGAGGTCGTTTAAGATGTTCTCTAGGAACTTCTTGGGGATGCCCTGCGCCCCGGCGATCGTCTCGCCCTTGACCGGCCCCGCCCCCTCCAAGGCGGCACGCGCAAGCTCGGCGGTCGCCCGTAGCGCATAGTCTGTCCTGGCGGGCACCTGCAAGGCTTTAGTCTCCCTGCTCCACCTCTCTTCTCCGATCGCCAAGTTGGGATAGCCGGCAGGAATGGCTCACCGGTAGAAGCCACAGCCGCTCAACGCTCATCTCGCCTCCCTGGCCTCGTCTGAGGCCATTCTACGACACCCCCGCCTACCCGTCGCATCCGCAAGACCGTTACCGAAACTTCTGCGTATCGTTATCGTTATGTTACCTGCATGACTTAATATTTCTCAACATAGGATCCGGCATGGAGGGAGGAACGATGATACGCTGGCTGGCGGTCCTGACAACGGTTGTCGCGTTGACTGCGGCGTCTCCGGCGATAGCCGAAGAGCCGGGCATGGCGAGCGGAGTCTTCAGGCTCACGATCGAGGGCGAGGTACCCGGGAA
>JBFLXF010000234.1:0-4832 GCA_040757515.1 Actinomycetota bacterium | reverse complement strand
ATAGTGGTCTACAAGGGCCCCGGAGAGGTAGCGGTAGAACCTATAGATTACCCCAAGCTCGAGGTCCCGCAGGACGTGGCCGAGGCGATGGGCTACAGGAGCGCCGCGGCGCCGCACGGGGTTATACTCGAGGTCGTTTCGACCAACATCTGCGGCTCCGACCAGCACATGGTGAGGGGCAGGACGACGGCCCCGGTCGGCCAGACGCTCGGGCACGAGATCACGGGCAAGGTCATCGAGGCGGGCGACGACGTCCAGTTCATCAAAGAGGGCGATATCTGCAGCGTGCCGTTCAACATCGCCTGCGGGCGCTGCCGCAACTGCAAGGAGCGCAAGACCGGCGTCTGCCTGAACGTCAACCCGGCCAGGGCGGGCTCGGCCTACGGCTACGTGGACATGGGCGGCTGGCAGGGCGGCCAGGCCAACTACGTCATGGTGCCGTTCGCCGACTTCAACCTCTTGAAGTTCCCGGACCCCGACCAGGCGCTGGAGAAGATCCTGGACCTCACGATGCTCAGCGACATCTTCCCGACCGGCTACCACGGAGCCTACATGGCGGGCGTGACGACCGGCTCGACGGTCTACGTGGCGGGCGCGGGGCCGGTAGGGCTGGCGGCGGCGCACTCGGCGCAGCTTCTCGGCGCGGCGGTCGTGATCGTCGGCGACCTCAACGAGGAGCGGCTCGCGCAGGCGCGGAGCTTCGGCTGCGAGACGATCAACGTCGGCGAGGAGGGCGAGCTCTCCGAGAAGATCGCCGAGATCGTCGGCGAGCCCGAGGTGGACTGCGCGGTGGACGCGGTAGGTTTCGAGGCGTCGGCGAAGCCCGGGCAGGAGGCCCCGGCGGTGGTACTCAACCAGATCCAGACCATCACCCGCGCGGGCGGCCAGCTCGGCATACCGGGTCTCTACGTCACGGGCGACCCGGGGGCGCCGGACCCGGACGCCAAGGAGGGAACGCTCAAGATCCGGTTCGGCCTCGGCTGGGCGAAGAGCCACGCGTTCTTCACCGGCCAGTGCCCGGTCATGAAGTACAATCGGCAGCTCATGATGGCGATCCTGCACGACAGGGCCCAGATCGCCAAGGCGGTGAACGCCACGGTCATCAGCCTCGACGAGGCTCCGCAAGGCTACAAAGACTTCGACAAGGGCGCGGCCAAGAAGTTCGTCATCAACCCGAACGGCTACCTGGACAACGTCGCCTGAGCAGGAGGATAGCCTCATCCTGAGGGGCCGGGTTTGTCCGGCCCCTCGTCTCTCGCGCGGAGGGCCGAGCTAGGGACCGCGACGGACACGGTAGCCGGCCTGCTGCAGACGGGCGAGAAGGCGCAGTTCCGCAGCCTCCTCATCCTCCTCGCCAAGATACCCGAGGGGCAGGCGCATCCTCTCTTCGCCTTCCAGGCCGCAGAAGCGCATGTAGAGCATCCCTTCCTGCGCCCATACGGTCGCTTCGGGGTAGCGGTCTGCGGCGGGCAGTCCCGCGAGCCTGAGCATAACGCCTCCAGGGTAGCGAGCTACGCATGTTCATGCTAGCACGTTACGCTGGTACACTCTGGAAGCCAGAAGGCGAGAGGCGGAGATTCGGATGCTGGAGAGGTCCAGGCGGGGCAGCAAGACGAGGACCCGGGTGCGGGTCTTCGAGGATGGCCGGACGCGTCTCCGCTCAGATGTTCTGGCGACCGAGGAGCCTGTAGAGATACGCGTCGTCTCCGGCACGGACGGAGCCCGGCAGACCGTGGCCGTAACGATGCGCACGCCGGGGTCGGACTTCGAGCTTGCGGCGGGCTTCCTGCATGGTGAAGGGGTGGTCTCCTCTCCCGAGGACATAGTGAGGATCAGCTACTGCGTGGACCCCGAGGTGGATGCCGGGCAGCGCTACAACATCGTGAACGTGGAGTTGCGCGGCGGCTTGAGCTACGACCTCTCGTCGCTGGAGCGCCACTTCTACACCACGAGCGCCTGCGGCGTGTGCGGCAAGGCGAGCATCGAGCAGCTAGAACTGCGGGGGTGTCCCGCGATTCCTCCGGGCCCCGAGGTTCACGCTGAGGTATTGCGTTCGTTGCCGGAGAGGCTCCGGGAGGCGCAGGGACTCTTTGAGGAGACAGGAGGACTGCACGCGGCGGCGCTCTTCGACGCGAGCGGGGAGCTTCTCGCCATAAGGGAGGACGTGGGACGTCACAACGCGGTGGACAAGCTCATCGGCTGGGCGCTGCTGGAGGGGGGGCTGCCGCTGCGCGAGCGAGTCGTGATGGTCAGCGGGAGAAGCAGCTTCGAGATCCTGCAGAAGTGCCTGGCGGCCGGAACGCCGATAGTTTGCGCGGTCTCCGCGCCGAGCAGCCTGGCCGTGGACGTGGCGCGCCGCTTCGGCATTACCCTCGTGGGGTTCTTGCGCGGAGACCGCTTCAACGTCTACAGCGGGAGTGAGAGGGTTTACACGTAAGCCCGAACAGGGCAAAAAGCGGTAAGCGACCGTAGCAGGATCGCCCTCGAGCAGGTTCGGGAGAGGAGGCACATTCGGGGAGGCCTGAGATCGAGTATCTGGATAGGCGACGAGTCCTGTAAAGGGGAGGGATACAGTCTTGACGAGTCAAGCAGCCAGCTCAGGGGTTCCGAACCGCACGATTATCGCCGTGGCCGGGGTTCTCATGCAGGTCATGCTCGGGGCGGTCTACGTCTGGAGCGTGTTTCGGGTGCCGTTGACCGAGGCGTACGGCACCTCGGTCTCCGCGGTCAACACGACGTTCAGCATCACGATCCTGGTACTCGGCTTCGCCGCCTTTGCGGGCGGCCTGTGGATGCGCGCCGCGGGGCCTCGCGTGGTAGCCGTCGCGGCAGGCATCCTCTACGGAGGCGGGGTCTTTCTGGCCAGCTTCGCCGACAGCAGCCTGTTCCTGCTCTACCTGACGTACGGGGTGTTGGGCGGCATCGGGATCGGCCTCGGCTACATCGTGCCGGTCGCCACGCTCATCAAGTGGTATCCCGACAAGCGAGGGTTTATCACCGGCGTCGCCGTCGCCGGCTTCGGCGCGGGCGCCTTCGTGACGGCACTCGCCGCGAGACCCCTCGTCGCAAGCATCGGAGTGTTCTCTACCTTCGCTGTGCTCGGCATCATCTACTTGGTCGTGGTAGTAGGAGCAGCCCTGTTCATGAAAGACCCGCCCGAGGGCTACAGTCCGGGAGATCAGCGCGTCCAGCAGGCCGATCAGGGCCAGGATACGAGCGAGGACTACGAGCTGCGCGGAGCCCTCAAGACCTGGCAGTGGTACGCGCTGTGGGCGCTCCTCTTCCTGAACGTGACCGCCGGTATATCCATCATCACCGAGGCCGCCCCGATGGCACAGACGATCACCGGCGTGGAGCCTTTCATCGCGGCGGGTCTGGTCAGCATCATCTCCGTCGGTAATGCCATAGGCAGGTTTCTTTGGGCGTGGCTCTCAGACGCCATCGGCCGCAAGTGGGTCTTCTTCACCATGTTCGTCCTGCAGGCCGTGCTCTTCTTCATACTGCCGCTGGTAGGCGCGTTCTTTCTGCTCGCTATACTCGCGTTTATCATTGTCTCCTGTTACGGCGGGGGTTTCGGGACGATGCCGGCCTTCGCCGCCGACTACTTCGGCTCGAGGGACGTAGGCACGATCTACGGCCTCATGCTGACCGCCTGGGGTTTCGGGGGCGTCCTCGGACCGATACTCATCTCCGCCATCCTCGACGCCACCCAGAGCTACACTCTCGCCTTCTACATAATCGCGTTCATCATGATCGGCAGCGCGGTCTTCACCTTCTTCGTCAGACCGCCGGCCGGGAAGAAGAGAAGCAGGGTCGGGTAGAGGCGCCGTCCGGACCGGAGACCTCGATCTGTCCGGCGGGTCTGCGGTCCGGACTCCTTGCAAGGTTGCATACCGTTGACCGGATCATATGCCTGCAATATAGTTTTGAGTTGCGGTTGGGAGAGCCACAGACAAGGAGGATACGGGTGGAGGAGAGGCTGGAGGCGCGAGCCAGAGAGTGGCGGCGCGTCGAAGACACGCCTGCTTTCCGGGAACTGATACAGAGAAAGAAAGCATTCATCATACCGGCGACGATCTTCTTCATCGTCTTCTACTTCGGGTTGCCGGTGCTCGCAGCCTTTACGACGGTCCTCAACTTCACGGTAGTCGGGTCTATAACCGGGGCTTACGTATACGCCTTTGCCCAGTTCGCGATGACCTGGATCCTCATGCACCTCTACGTAAGCCGGGCCAACAGGTGGGACGGCATCATAGAGCGGGCGCGCCGGGAGGCGGCTGAAGGCGAGACCGCAGAGGAGGTTAGGGCATGACTCGCGAGGACATAATAGCCTTTGTATTCTTCGTCGGGATCATAGCCATCACGCTCGGCGTCACCTACTGGGCCTCCAAGCGGAACGTGGACACCAGCCACCACTACGTGGCGGGCGGCGAGATAAAGGGCTGGCAGAACGGTCTGGCCATCTCCGGCGACTACCTCTCGGCGGCCTCGTTCCTGGGGATCGCCGGGGCCATCGCCCTCTCAGGCTTCTCCGGGTTCTACCTCTCCATCGGGTTCCTTGTGGCGTACCTGGTCGTGCTCTTGCTCGTGGCCGAGCCCTTGAGGAATCTCGGCAAGTATACCGTCGGAGACGCTCTGACGGCGCGCTTCAACACCCGGGCGGTGCGATCGGCCTCGGCCCTCAACACCCTGGCGATCAGTATGTTCTACATGATCGCCCAGCTCATCGGAGCGGGCGCCCTCATCAGCCTGCTCCTTCCGATCTCGTTCAACCTCTCCATCATCATCGTCGGCGTGCTCATGACCATCTACGTGGTAGCCGGCGGCATGAT
>JBFLXF010000233.1:0-4841 GCA_040757515.1 Actinomycetota bacterium | reverse complement strand
ACCGTACCCCGGACGTGATTGATCAGCTGCGTGCGGCTGCGGAGGAGTATCTCGCGCGAGCGGATGATGGCCAGGTGTGCCTGGGAGTCTTCGCCCCGGTGTTTTATGGGGTAGAGAAGTTGGGGATCGAGGCGGACAAGGCGGGCCAGCTTCTGGGCATCCAGTTTGTCGGTTTTGCGCTTGGAGCCGTAGATTAACCTTATCTTCCTGGTGTTGGCCACCAGGACCTCGTGGTTGCATTCCTCGAGCAGCCGGCTCACCCAGGGCGAGTGTGTTCCTACCTCGATGGCGATGCGCAAAGGCCGCTCGGTCTCAAAGCGCCGCTTGAGAGCTTCGGGCGTGGTGCGCACTCTGCCCTCCTCAACAATCTCACCGCTGCCGGTATCCAGCAGACAGAGATAGCTGTATTTGTCTCCGAGATCCAACCCCGCCGTCATCCTCTGTCGCTCAGTGCTACCATTACTCACGGGCCGATCCTCCTTCCAGTAGTTGGGCCGTCACAAAGAGCCCGTCAATATTTGCAGGCCCTTACCAGAGTACAGGGTACTGCGCGGGGATCGGCCTTCTCATCTCATCTTTTTCGTCGAGACGCCACGGGCGTGCCGCTACCCTTCGCTCATCGCCCGGATGCTGCGCGAGGGACACGCCGTCGAGTTCCACTGCACGCACCACCTGCGCCACACAGGCCTCTCGCTGGGGGCGATCCGGGAGGACACCCGGACAGGACTGCGGGGGCTGCGCGCCCTCGGCGTCTCCCCGCGGCTCTGGAGGCCACCGTGGGGCGTCGCCACGCCGCGGACGCGGAAGGTCGCCCGCGAGCACGGTCTGTCGCTCGTAGGCTGGAGCGCCGACACTCACGACTGGCGCGGCGACCGCGCCCGGCGGATGCTCGATGCGGCGACACAGGAGATGCGTCCCGGCGCGATCGTCCTGATGCACGACGGGATCGGGCCGGGCGCCCGCCGCACAGGCTGCGAAGAGACGGTGGCCCTCATCCCGGTGCTCGCCGGTGTTCCCGTAGACCTCGTCGGGGTTTGGACAGATCGGGAATTCCTGTCCCCGCTGCCACTCCAGGATCTTCTCTCGCCGAGCGATCATGGCGAAGGTCGGCCGTAGTACCCGATATCCTCGTCCCTCTCCAGGGCGTCGAGCAGATGGCTCATCATCGAGCTTTGCCGAAGATCTTCTACGGGCATATGAACTCCTTCCAGCCAGATCCCACGAATATACGGGTGCCCGTCCACATGAACGTGAAACCGCTCCGTCCGGCGGATCAACCGCGCAGCGCGTCAAGCAGGGCGGGGAGCACCTCCCCCGCCCTGCCACGCAGGGCGTAGTCGACCCCGGCCGAAAGGGGCGTCTCGTCCGGGTTGATCTCTGCGACGGTCGCCCCGGCCTCCAGCGCCTCGAACGGCAGCGAGGCGGCTGGGTACACCAGGCTCGACGTCCCGATGGAGAGGAAGACCTCGCAGTTTTGCGCCGCTTCGGAGGCGGCCTCGAAGGCTCCTGGCGGCAACATCTCACCGAACCACACCACGTCCGGACGTAGGGGCGCGCCGCAGCGAGGACAGGGCGGTGGCTTCGCCTCCGAAGCGAAGTCTTCGACGATCTCGCCTTCGCGCGAACACCTCGTACGTAGGATGTTGCCGTGCAGTTCGATCACGCTGCAGCTCCCCGCCCGGCGGTGCAGCCCGTCCACGTTCTGGGTGATGAGCGTGAAGCCCGGTACGAGGCGCTCGAGATCCGCGAGCGCCAGATGACCGGGGTTCGGCTCCGCCCTCGAGATCAGCTCCCGCCTCCACTCGTACCACTCCCATACCAGCTCCGGGTCGCGGGCGAAGGCCTCCGGCGTGGCGAGCCGCTGCGGGTCGAAGCGCTCCCAGAGCCCCGTCTGCGCCTCCCTGAAGGTCGGTACCCCGCTCTCAGCCGAGATGCCAGAGCCGGTAAACGCGGCGACGCTGCCTGCCCCTCGCAGGGCCTCCGCGAGTCCTGCGGGTATCTCTACCTCACTCAAGAGGAGACGGCGCGCAGGAGATCCTTCACCCCTTCGGCGACGGGGACGTCCCGCTCCTCGCCCGTCCTCATGTCGTGCAGCCGCAAGGCGCCGCGGGCGAGTTCCTCGTCCCCGATCACGGCGGCGTAAGAAGCTCCGGAGCGGTCGGCCTGCTTGAACTGTCCCTTCGCGCTGCGCCCCGCATAGTCCAGGTCGCAGGCCAGGCCCTCTGCGCGCAGCGCGCTCACGAGCCGCATCGCCGGGATACGAGCCTCCGGCGCGAGGGTGACGAAGAAGACATCGAGCGCCCCTTCTGACTCACGTGAGGCGGCGGCGAGCAGCATGCGCTCGATCCCGCTCCCAAACCCGATACCACCGAGCTCCGGACCTCCCAGGTCGGAGATGAGGCTGTTGTACCTTCCCCCCGCACCCACGGTGTCCTGGGCCCCGAGCGCGCGGCTCTTAGCCTCGAAGACGGTCAGAGTATAGTAGTCCAGACCGCGCACGAGCCGCTCGTCCACCTCGTAAGGCACCCCGATCGCCTCAAGCCCCTCCCGCACCGCCGCAAAGTGCTCCGACGCCTCCGAACTCAGGTAGTTCGTGATCGTGGGAGCACCGGAGAGAAGGGCCTGCGTGTTCTCATCCTTCGAGTCGAAGGTGCGCAGAGGGTTCGTGTCGAGGCGTGCGAGAGAGTCCGGGTCAAGCTCGTCGCGGTGCTCCTCGAGGAAGGCGCGAAGTTCAGGGACATAGCGTCGGCGCGTCTCCAGATCCCCGAGGTTGTTGATGCAGATAACCTCATCGCGAACGCCCACGGCCCCGTGGATGGCGTACAGGAGCGAGATCACCTCCACGTCCACCAGCGGGTCGGTGGTCCCCAGAGCCTCGACCCCGACCTGGGTGTGTTGCCGGTAGCGCCCCTTTTGCTGACGCTCGTGCCTGAACATCGGGCCGATGTAGAAGAGCTTCACCGGCTGCGCCTGGCGGTAGAGGCCGTGCTCGACGTAGGCGCGCACCACCCCGGCGGTCCCCTCCGGCCTTAGCGAGAGCTCCCGCCCCCCCTTGTCATGGAAGACGAACATCTCCTTGCGCACGATATCCGACGCCTCGCCCACGCTCCGGATAAAGAGCTGCGCCTCCTCAAAGATGGGCGTGCGGACCTCGCGGTAGTTGTAGCGCCGGAACAGCTCGCGCGCCCGTTCCTCGACGAACGCCCACAGCTCCGGACGCTCGTGCGGCTCGCGCCCGCCGGGGAAGACGTCGTATGTGCCCTTCGGCCTGCTGTAGCCCACTTACAGCCCCGGCGGCAGGTAGGGGTTCGTCCTCAATTCCTCGGCAGCGGTGAGAACGGGGCCGTGACCTGCGTAGAGGCGCGTCTCCTCCTCCCAAAGCGGCATCACCTTGCGCAACGACTCCTCGAGCTCCTCCCAGGAGGCCCCGGGCAGGTCCGTGCGGCCCACGCTACCGGGCAGGACGAGATCGCCCACGATCTGGTGATCACCCAGGGCGAACGTCACGGAGCCCGGAGAATGACCCGGCGTGTGGAAGACCCTGATACCCACCCCCGCCACGTCGAGCGCCTCCCCATCCTCCAGCGGCTCGTAATCCCTCACGCCGGCATCTCGGGCGTCGGCCGGGTGCATGAAGACCGTCGCGCCCGTCTTCTGGCGAACGACGTCCAGGGCGGCTACATGGTCGCGGTGGCCGTGGGTTATGAGGATCGTGTCCACGGGAGCGCGGGTTGCGGCCAGGATCTTCTCCGGCTCCGCCCCGGCGTCCACGATAACGTCCCCCTCCGGGCCGTGGATAACGTAGGCGTTCACCCCGAAGCCGTCGAAGTCGAGCGCGACCTGCTCTATCTGCGCCAAGAATCCCCCTTACCTCTCCAGAGGCGTGCCGTCGCGCGAGACCCGGTAGACGTCATAGACGTCCGGGATGCTCCGGATCTTGCGTATCACCTCTTCTACGTGCTGGACGCTCGCCGCCCGGAACGCGAAGCGGCTGAGGGCCGTACGGTCCTCGATTGTGTCCACCCGCGCCGAGATAATGTTCACGCCCGCATCCGAGATGGTCGCCGTTATGTCCTTCAACAGGTGCATCCTGTCGAGCGCCTCCACCAGCAGCTCCACGGTGAACAGCCTGTCCGGCCCGGCAGCCCACTCGACCTCGACGAAACGGTCGGGATCGCGCGCCTTGAGAGCCCGGGCGTTCACACAGCCGGCCTGGTGCACCGTGACCCCGCGACCCAGGGAGACGTAGCCGACGATGTCGTCGCCGGGCATCGGGCTGCAACAGCGGGCCAGGCGCGTGAGGATGCCGCTCGATCCCACGACCCGCACCCCTGTCTCCTCGCCGGTCCCGGCGGCCTTCTCGCCGGGTAGCGGCAGCGGCGCGAGCGCGGGGCTCCTGGAAGCAGGTTCCTCTTCCTCCTTGGGCTGGACCAGCTCGGCGATCTTCGAGGCGACCCCCTCTGCAGAGAGAACCCCCGCGCCTACGGCAGTGAACATGTCGTCCGGGCCCGCGTAGTTCGTCTGTCGCGCCACGTCCTCCAGCACCCCGGGCGGAACCTTCCCGATGCGCTGCCTCTTGAGCACGGCGAGAACCTTCTCGCGGCCCAGAGAGAGATTGTCCTCGCGGTCGGCCTTATTGAACCACTGCCGGATCTTGTTGCGGGCGCGTCCGCTCTGGACTACGGCGAGCCAGTCGCGGCTGGGGCTCTCGGACTTGCCGGTGATGATCTCCACCCGGTCGCCCGAGACCAGCTCAGAGTCCAGCGGGACGATCCTGCCGTTCACCTTCGCCCCGATGGTGCGGTGCCCGATCTCGGTGTGAATGTGGTAGGCGAAGTCAA
>JBFLXF010000232.1:0-4861 GCA_040757515.1 Actinomycetota bacterium | reverse complement strand
ACCCGAGCGCACCAGGTGGTTGGTGACGGCCTGTATCGTGTAGATCAGGCGCAGGTCCCGGGCGACGGGGGCCTGGCGCGCCTGGAGGACCATGCAGTCCTCCTCTATCTCCGCCCCGCGCCGCTTGTAGCGGGCGTCCACCCCGACCTCGCGGTTGGCGACCCCGGCGCTGCCGGTCTCCAGGGCCTCGACCATGTTGTCGAGGGTGCCCACGACCTGCCCGGCCAGCTCCATCACCTCCCCGAGCAGGTTGTCCAGCTCCCGCTGGAAGGACTCGCGCGGCATCGCTAGCCGAACCGCCCCGTCACGTAGTCCTCCGTCTCCTTGCGGTCGGGATTGGAGAACATCTTCTCCGTCTCGTCGAACTCCCAGAGGCGGCCCGGGTCGCCCATGTTCTCGATAAAGAAGAAGCCCGTGAAGTCCGAGATGCGCGCCGCCTGCTGCATGTTGTGGGTGACGATCACGACCGTGTAGTTCTCGCGCAAGTCCACCATGGCGTCCTCTATCTTCTGCGTCGAGATCGGGTCGAGGGCGCTGGCGGGCTCGTCCATGAGGATCAGCTCCGGCTCTATGGCGAGGGCGCGGGCGATGCACAGGCGCTGCTGCTGGCCGCCGGAGAGGGAGGTGCCGCCGGCCTTGAGCTTGTTCTTCACCTCGTCCCACAGAGCGGCCTGCTTCAGCGACCGCTCCACGATGTCGTCGAGCTCGCCTTTCTTGCGCTTACGGCCGAGCTTGATGCCCGCGATCACGTTGTCGTAGATGGTCATCGTCGGGAAGGGGTTGGGTTTCTGGAAGACCATCCCCACCCGGCGACGCACCCGCACCGGGTCCACCTCGGGCGCGTAGATGTCCTCGCCATCGAGCAGCACCCTGCCCTCCACGCGTGCGCCGGGCACGATCTCATGCATCCGGTTCAGCGAGCGGATGAAGGTGCTCTTGCCGCAACCCGAAGGCCCGATGAGGGCCGTGATCCTGTTCTTCTTTATCGTCATGCTGACGTCCTGGAGGGCCTTGAAGGAGCCGTAGTACATGTTGAGGCCCTCGACGACCGCGATGGGCTCGGTGTCGTGGAGCCCGGTCTGCCCTTCCCGGTCTTCCCTCTGGGTCTCTCTGCGCATCGTCTCCTCTCGCGGGTCGGAACGATCTCCTGCCCCGCGGCTCATCTTAGCGTGTTCCACGAGCTTTTCCCTGAGCCCCACTTCGGCATCACCCGATCCTTTCACGCGACTCACCTTCGCACGTTCTGTCCCCGGAAGATCACGCGCGCCAGGATGCTCGTCCCGAGGACTATGATAATCAGCAGCAGCGCCGCTCCCCAGGCGACCCGGCGCACCTCGGGCGAGGGCAGCGCCCCGAGCTGGTATATCTGCAGCGACAGCGTCGTGTACGGCTCGCTCACCAGGTTTGCGCTCACCGGGAAGTTGGTGCCGAAGATGGTCAGGATCAGGGGGGCCGTCTCCCCCGCCACCCGAGCCACCGAGAGCAGCACCCCGGTAACGATACCGCTCAAGGCAGTGGGCACGACCACCCGCATGATGGTCTTCCATCGCGACACCCCGAGTCCCAGGGAAGCCTCCCGGATCGAGCCCGGCACCAGGCGTATCATCTCCTCGGTGGTCCGCGTAATGACCGGAATCATCAGGACCGCGAGCGCGAACGCCCCGGCGAGCGCCGAGAAGCTTCCGGTGAGGCCCACGATGAGGCCGAAGGCGAATAGCCCCACGACGATGGACGGGATACCGGTCATGGTGTCGGCCATAAAGCGTATGACGTAGCCGAGGCGGTTGTCGCCGTACTCGGCCAGGTAGATGCCGGCCATAACGCCGACCGGCACCCCCATGAGGGTGGCGAGACCGGTCACCACGAGCGTCCCGACGATGCCGTTCCTCACGCCCCCGCCGTCACCGTAGCGCTGGGGAAGCTCGGTGAAGAATCCCACATCCCACGCCGAGAGCCCCTGGTAGACGGTGTAGAGAATGATCCAGACCAGAGGTATGATCGCGAGAGCGGTGCAGGCGTAGGCGACGGCCGTCATGACGCGGTCCACCATCTTGCGCCGCCGGTAGCGGCTGGTGGTCTCCGTGAGGCTGCTCCTCATGCCCGTATCCCCTCCTTCGGCGTCTTGCTGACGAGGGCGACTATGAGCCGGGCGGCCAGGTTGATGATGATCGTTATAACGAACAGCACCAGCCCGAGCAGGACGAGAAATGAGAGCGTGACCCCGCCCGCCTCCGGGAACTGCCCGGCGATCTGGCTCGCCAGCGTCGCCCCCTGATCGAAGAGCGAGGTGAAGATCCGGGGGCTGTTGCCGATGATAAACGTGACGGCCATCGTCTCCCCTGCGGCCCGCCCCAACCCCAGGATCGTCGCCCCGAGTACCCCGCTCGCCGCGTAGGGCAACACCGCCATCCTGAACATCTCCCACCGCGTCGCGCCGAGAGCGAGCATCCCTTCCCTCTGGTCTTGGGGCACGGCCCGCAGCACGTCGCGGGAGACGGCGGCGACTGTCGGCAGGATCATGATCGAGAGCACGATGCTCGCCGTGAAGACCGTCGGCCCCACGTAGTTGCCCTTGAAGAGGGGCAACCACCCGAGCACGCCCTGCAGCGGCGGAACGACATACTCCCGCATAAACGGCGCCAGGGCGAAGAGGCCCCACAGACCGTAGACGATGGACGGCACGGCAGCCAGGAGCTCCACCACGAAGCCCATCACGCGGTGCACGCGCTCGGGTGCTATCTCCACCAGGTAGGCGGCGATCCCGACGCCTATGGGACCGGCGATGAGGATGGCGATCACGGCGGTGACGATGGTCCCGTAGACAAAGGTGAGGGCGCCGTACTCCTCGGCTCCGGGATCGTAGGCGGTGCTCCAGAGAAAGCTCCAGCCGAACGCCTGGCGGGCCGCGACGCTCTCCTGCCACAGTTCGGCGATGATGCCGACCATCAGCGCCAGGATGGCGAGACCGAACAGCAGGACCACCCCGGCAAAGATGGTGTCGCTCGGGTGTCCCCGGCGCAGACGCTTCAGAAAGCTCAACTCAGATTCTCTCCGACGCTGTTCTCACCAGCGGAAACCTACCTCTTGACGGACACCTTGACAAGCCCCCTGGACGCGGGGAGAGGGGACCGGGTCGCGGCCCCCTCTCCCGCCGCCGGGTGTGCTCCTATCCCTCGTAGCAATTCTCGCCTTCGGCCTCCATGCCTCTGATGGTCTCCTCGTTTATGGAGACGACGTCCTCCGGGATGGGCACGTAGTTCAGCTCCTCGGCGAACCGCTGGCCATCGTGGGTCACGAACCAGGCCGTCTGGGCGACCGCCTTGCACTGGGCCAGGTCGTCCATCTGCTGACGCACCAGCATCCAGGTGAGGCCCGTGATCGGGTAGGCGTCGCCCTCGAACGGCGCCAGCGAAGAGATCGTGACCTTCAGGTCGTCGGGGATCTCGCCCGCGCTCGCCGCCTGCTCTATGGCCGCCTGCGCGCTCTTCACGCTCGGACGGATAAACTGGCCCTCCTCGTCGCCGATGCTGGCGAAAGGTATGTCGTTCGCCTCGGCGTACTCCAGGCCTACGTACCCGATGGAGTTGGGGGTCTGCTGCACCTGCCCGGCGACGCCTTCGTTGCCGTCGGCACCGACCCCGGTGGGCCAGCGGATCTCGCCTCCCGCGCCGGGCCCGTTTTTCCACTCCTCGCTGACCGCGGCGAGATAGCTGGTGAAGATATTCGTCGTCCCGGAGCCGTCGGAGCGGTGGACGACCGTGATCTCGGCGCCCGGCAGATCGGCGTCCGGGTTGAGTTCGGCTATCGCCGGGTCGTTCCAGCGGGTGATGTTGCCGAGGAAGATGTCCGCGAGCACTTCGCCCGAGAGGTTGAGCGGCTCGTCCCCGAGCTCCGGCAGGTTGTACGCAGCGACCACCGCGCCGCCCACCGTGGCGATGTGCCGCGGCTCGCCGCCGGCCTCCTGCTCCTCCTCCCCGCTCATCGGTTCGTCGGAGGCGCCGAAGGCGACGTTGCGCTGGATAAACTGCTCGCGGCCGCCGCTGGAACCTATGGACTGGTAGTTGACCTGGATGCCCTCATCCTGGGCAAGCTGCTGGAACATCCGGTCGTAGATCGGGGCCGGGAACGAGGCACCGGCGCCGTTGATCCTCTGCGCGGCCTCCACACCGCCACCGCTGCCGCCGGCCTCCTCGCCACCTCCGCCCCCTGTCTCGGTGGCCTGGCCGCAGCCGACCGCGATGACCAACGCAGACGCGAGACAGACGGACAGCAACAGCCTCAAACGCGCAACGCCCTTCAAGTCCACGCTCCTTCTGCTCGTTATACGAACCCGGAGCCCGTGGCCCCGTTCCAGGGCACGATAATAGGGCACGTTCCGAAGGACGTAGTTTCACTCGTGTAAAATGGGCATTAAATCTATGTTAACCGGGTCGGCTTGCACAGCCCGCCAACCGGAGCCTCTCACCGTGCTGCGGACTCCAAAGAGAGCACCGCCAGCACCGGATAGTGATCACTCGGATAGAGTGGCGGCTCGGCGTCACGGATCACCTCGCAGGAATGCACGTTCCACCCATCCCGCGCACCGTCGCGCACGAGCACCCAGTCTATCCGCCACTCTCGGTCGGGCCTCCGGGGCGAGAACCTCTCGCCCCGGAAGCGGTGGAAGGTGCGAGCAGGCGGGTTTCCGGCGAGCGTATGCACATCTCCGAAGCCCGCGCCGGTGAAGAGGTGGTGCACGGGAAAGGCGGGATCGGCGTTGAAGTCACCCGTAACGAGGACGGGCAGGTCGCCGGCGATCCCGGCGATTCTCTTCAGAATGAGCCTGGAGCCCTGCCTGCGCGCCTCCGCGCTGCCGTGGTCG
>JBFLXF010000231.1:0-4867 GCA_040757515.1 Actinomycetota bacterium | reverse complement strand
ATCGGCGCACTCCTTCCGGACCGTACACGTCTTCGGGGAAGTTAGGATCGTGGAGGACGTACCCGCGGGCGAACAGATCCTCTACCATCTCCTCATCTCCTTTGCTGAGCACCGCCTGCAGCCAGCGCCGCACCAGGGCCTTTTTCTCCTGGAGCAGGGGGCTGCTCAACCTTTCTTCTCCAATAGCGGCAGGGAGAGGATCATGCGCGTACCCTCACCGGGGTGGCTCTCTGCGGAGATGCCGCCTCCGTGGGATTCGGCGATGGCGGCCGCTATGGAGAGCCCCAGCCCGTGTCCGGCTCCCCCGGTACCCTCTACCCGGTAGAAGCGCTCGAAGATGCGTGAGATGTCCCGTTCGGGGATGCCCGGCCCATTGTCCTCTACGGCGATGAGCAGGCTGTCGCCTTCGGCCCGCACACAGAGCGAGAGACGTCCGCCGCCGTATTTCGCCGCGTTGTCCACGAGGGCCAGGACCGCCTGCTTGAGCCGCATGGGGTCCGCCAGAACCAGACCTTCGCCGGAGGCGCGGAACTCTAGCCCGGCGCCGTATCTGCGGGCGAGCGGCTCTGCCGCCTTCGCCAGCGTATCGGCGAGATTCTTCACGGAGACCGGCTCCAGATCGAACGGAGGAGAAGACAAGTCCGAACGGGCAAGGAAGAGCAGATCTTCGACCATCCGCGCCATCCCTCCGGCCTCTCTGACAATCTCCTCCAGAAGCTCTCCGTGTGGGCAGTCGCGGTGCAGATCCAGGGCCACCTCGGCGTTGCCCCGGATCACGGTCAGCGGCGTCCTCAGTTCGTGGGAGACCTCGGCGAGGAACTCGGACCGAAGGCGGGCGGCCTCGGCGAGGGCCGCCTCGGCGCGCTTGCGCTCGGTGATGTCTCGAGAGGCCGTGTGCAGGCCGGTGACGTTGCCGGCCTCGTCCAGGATGGGTTCGGCGAGCGTCTCGAGCCAGACGTACTCGCCGGACTTCTTCCGGATGCGGTAGGTGCCGGAGGTGGTGGTGCGGGCGCTGAAGACCGGATCGTGGATCCCGGAGCGGATGCGGGCGGCGTCGTCAGGGTGCAGAAGGTCGTAAGGGTCTGTGCCGGCGAGCTCCTCCGGTTCGTAACCGAGGAGACGGCGGCAGGAGGGGCTCAGGTAGAGGTAGCGCCCTCCGGCGTCATGGAGGCAGACGAGGTCGTTGGCGCTCTCGGCGAGCAGCCGGAAGCGCTCCTCGCTCTCCTTGAGCGCCGCCTCGGCGCGCTTGCGCTCGGTGATATCGCGGAAGGTTACGACGGCTCCTACGACCCGTCCGTCCTCCCGGATCGGGGTGCTTGCGTACTCGGCGTGGAAGCTGCTGCCGTCCTTGCGCCAGAAGAGGTCGTCGCTGAAGACGTGCACGGCGCCCTCACGCAGGATCGCTGATACGGGACATTCATCGCCGGGACATGGGGCTCCATCGGGGCGGGTGCGGGGCAGGATCTCGCGCTGGTGGCGTCCGGTTAGCTCGCCGGGTTTGTAGCCCAGCATCCGTTCGGCGGCCGGGTTGGCGAACGTGATCCTCTCGCGCATGTCGAGGCCGTAGATCCCTTCGCCTGCGGAGGTGAGGATGAGCTCGTTGTGCCGGCTGAGACGCTCAAGGCGCTCTTTGTTCTTCTTGCTGTCCGTTATGTCCTGCACCTGGTTGACGAAGTACAGCGGCTCACCCGCCGCATCGCGCACCAGAGAGATGCTCTGGAGCACCCAGACGTGGTGCCCACTCTTGTGAAGGTAGCGCTTCTCACAATAATAGTATGGGATCTCACCCTCTAGCAGGCGGCGCATACCTTCCAGGGCGCCAGCCAGGTCAGCGGGGTGGGTGATGTTCTGGAAGCGCAGCCCCAGAAGCTCTCTCTCGGAGTATCCGATGATCTCGCACAGGGCCTGGTTGACCTGCAGATAGCGGCCCCCGGGGGAGATCAGAGCCATCCCCAGGGCCGCCGAGCCGAATGCGGCCCTGAAGCGCTCCTCGCTCTCGCGCAGCGCCTCCTCCATCTTCTTGCGCCCGGTGACGTCGTAGGCGACCGCGATTATGGTGCTCACCTTCTCGCCGTCCGTCTGAAGGGGGGCGGCCTTGATGCCGTAGACGAGGTCGCCTAGATGCAGTTCGAACTCGACGGTCTCTCCCTCGAAAGCCCTGTGGTAGTACCGGGCAGCGAGGTCGGCCAGGTCTCTATCGAAGAGCTCGTGGAGGGTCCTGCCTACCAGTCGCTCCGGGGAGAGCCCTACCTGCTCGAGTCCCTTGCCGCCGGCGAACAGGTAGCGCAACTCCCGGTCGAAGACGTTGATCGAGCCGTCAGGAAAGCTCTCCAGGAGCATCCGGAGCATGCTCGCGTCGCTCTTGAAGGCTGTTTCGTCTCCGGTCATCCTGCCGCTCCCAGCCTGGCACCCGCGCTCATTGCCCGCCTCCATCGGGCGTCTCGACGGCTCATCGTGCGCCTCCGGTTTGCGACTTGCCGTAACGAGATACATTATACTTTCACGGGTGGTATAGCCGGGGAACGGGGCGCATGAAGATACTCGTCGTCGAGGATGAGGCGGCGATAGTCCGCTTCCTGGAGCGCGGTCTCGCCGCGCACGGTCATCATGTCCTCAGCACAGGCAACGGCGAGGAGGGGGTACGGCTCGCCGCCGAAGACGCGGTCGATTTGGTGCTGCTCGACATAAAGTTGCCGGGGCTCGACGGCCAGAAGGTCCTGACGCGCATCCGCGCCGGGCGTCCGAACCTTCCTGTCATCATGCTCACGGCTCGCGATGATCTGGAGAACAAGGTCGGAGCCCTCGACGCCGGAGCCGACGACTACCTGACCAAACCGTTCGCCTTCGAGGAACTCCTCGCCCGCATCCGGGCCGTCTCTCGCCGCGCCGATCGCCCCACTCAGACTCGTCTCCAGCTTCAGGACCTCGCAATAGATCTCCTCTCGCGCCGGGTGTGGCGGGGGGAGAGGCAGGTGGAGCTCTCCAGCCGCGAGTTCGCTCTGCTGGAGTACTTCATGCGCCACCCCAGGCAGGTCTTGAGCCGCCAGCAGATCCTCTCTGCGGTCTGGGACTACGCCTTCGACCCCGGCTCCAACGTAGTGGACGTCTATGTGCGCCACCTGCGAAACAAGATCGACCGTCGGGGAGAGCCCTCCCTCATCCAGACCGTCCGCGGCGCCGGTTACCGCTTCGATCCCCGGACCGATGACGCCGCCTGAGCGAAACCTATACAGGAACGCTGCAAGATGAAAGCATTTTAATCCGGATTTCGGGATACTTCTGTCTACTCCGGGCATAATATGTGCGTGGCGGCCGTTAGCGGCGAACCTGGTCTCCATCATCGTGTTACCGCCGCGGGTCGTCCATAATTGAAGAGTCCGGGTGCGGGTAGAAGCTCCTCCTTTCCCTTTCCCCACCTATCACCCACCAATACTCACCCCCCGGACTCTTTCTGTCTCTGGACGGGGCTGCGGCTCTATCTGGTCTGTGATCTACCCTTCCGTATACTTGGCTCATGAGGCTTATCGTCGCCGAGAAGCCCTCGGTGGGCCAAGACATAGCGAGCGCCCTGGGGAGGCACCGCAAGGCGAGGGGATGCCTCGCCGGGAGCGGCTGGACCGTCACCTGGGCGCTCGGACATCTCGCCGAGCTCGCCCCTCCCGACGCCTACGGGGAGCAGTACAAGAGGTGGCGCCTGGAGACCCTGCCCATACTCCCCGAGCGGTTCAGGGTGCGCGTCAACCCGAAGACCCGCGAGCAGTTCGAGGTCGTGAAGGGGCTGCTGCGCGACCCGGGGGTCACTGAGATCATAAACGCCTGCGATGCGGGGAGGGAGGGCGAGCTCATCTTCGCCTACCTCTACGGCCTCTCCGGGTGCAGAAAGCCGGTGAGGCGGCTCTGGGTCTCCTCGCTCACCCCCGAGGCCATCCGCGAGGGCTTCGAGACTTTGCGCGACGGATCCTCGATGAAGCCGCTCGAGGACGCCGCGCGCAGCCGTTCGGAGGCCGACTGGATCGTGGGCATGAACGCGACCCGCGCCTACTCCGTCCGCTTCGGACGCCCCGGCAATGTGCTGTCGGTCGGGAGGGTTCAGACGCCCACCCTCAGGCTGCTCGTCGAGCGAGAGAGAGAGATAGAGACCTTCAGGCCCGAGAAGTTCTTCACCGTCCACGCCCGGTTCGCGCGCCACGAAAAGACCTACGACGGCCTCTGGTTCAGGGGGAAGGAGAGCCGCCTCAAGGAGCGGGAGGCCGCCGGGAAGATAGCGGAGAAGGTCCGCGGCGGCACCGGCGTCGTGAGGAAGGCCGAGAAGCGGCAGACCTCCGAGAGGCCGCCGCTCCTCTATGATCTCACCGAGCTCCAGCGCAACGCCAACGCGAGGTTCGGCTTCACCGCCGAGAGGACGCTCAGGGCCGCTCAGGCGCTCTACGAGGAGAGGAAGCTCATAACCTACCCCCGAACCTCCAGCCGCTACCTCTCCGAGGACATGGTCGGCACGCTCAGAGAGCGCGTTGAGGCCGCCGGGAGTTCTCCGGAGCTTACCCCGTTCGCGGAGAGGCTGCTCGCGGCCGGGAAGCTCCCGATCAACAAGCGCATCGTGGACGACTCGAAGGTCACCGACCACCACGCCATCGTCCCGACGAACAGGAGGCCCTCCGGCGGGCTTCCGCCCGATGAGGCCAGGGTCTACGACCTGGTCGCGCGGCGCTTTCTCGCCGTCTTCTTCCCGGCGGCCCGCTTCGAGAACACGACCGTCGTCACCGAAGTGCGTGGGGAGACGTTCCTGAGCAAGGGACGGGTGGTGCTCGAGGCCGGGTGGCGGGAGCTCTACCCCGATGGCGTCGGCGGCAAGAAGGAGAAGGAGCCG
>JBFLXF010000230.1:0-4886 GCA_040757515.1 Actinomycetota bacterium | reverse complement strand
ACCGGCCGCCGCCCGGACTGCGTTATTCACCCGGATATCCTCCCGGCTCTCTCGCGACGCCTGTGTTGCCCCTTCTCCCCCGTATCCCCTTGTGGACCGCGTCGGCGACGAGTACGGCGGGCGCGGCCAACGCTGCCACCGCCCATCCCCACGCCGTCGGCGGCGCGTGGCCCAGCAGCGAGGCTAGCGGCGAGACGAACAGGAAGCCTGCGAGCGCCAGCAGCTCCGTGAGAACCGCCCCTACCAGAAGCCGGTTAGACATCCAGCCCAGAGATCCCGGCCAACGAGTCGTGCTGCGGCAGGCGAAAGCATTCGCCATCTGCCCGATCACGACCGCAGAGAAGGCCGCGCCGGAGGCGGCGAGTAGAACGCCTCCGCCAGGGAACCGCTCGC
Source organism: Actinomycetota bacterium (assembly GCA_040757515.1). Taxonomy (GTDB): domain Bacteria; phylum Actinomycetota; class Rubrobacteria; order Rubrobacterales; family Rubrobacteraceae; genus JBFLXF01. The sequence continues at coordinate 4,493 of JBFLXF010000230.1, read as the reverse complement.
CCGGACGCCAGCCGAAGGCGACAAACGTCGCCACAAAGGCGCTCATCTCGACGAGGGCTTCGGTAGGACCGAGCACCCCGAAGACTCTCCGCAGGAGGTCGCCGTCGACCAGGCGCCTCCCACGCGGCGGCTTCTTTAACGCGTCCTCCCTCGGGGCCTCCGCGCCGAGGGCGAGGGCCGGCAAGAGGTCGGTGCCGATATCGAGGGCGAGGATCTGCAGGACGCCGAGCGCCAGCGGAAACTGTCCCCCCGAGAGGGCCCACGCCACGAAAGGCGTCAGCTCGGCGACGTTGTCGGTGAGGTGGTAGGTGAGGAAGCGCCGGACGTTCTCGAAGGTGGCCCGCCCCTGTTCGACGGCGGCCACTATAGTCGCGAAGTCGTCGTCGAGCAGGACGAGGTCGGCGGCCTCCCGGGCGACGTCGGTACCGGATCTCCCCATCGCGACACCTATATCCGCCTGCTGCAGCGCCGGTCCGTCGTTGACGCCGTCGCCGGTCATGGCGACGACGTGGCCCCTCTCCTGTAGGGCGCGGGCGATCCCGAGCTTGTCCTCGGGCGAAACCCGGCTCACAATCACCCCGTCCCGGTCGAGGAGCGCGCCCAGGACCGCCTCGTCCTGCGGTAGCTCGCGGCCCTCGATGACCATCCCCTCCTCTCCGAGCAGACCGATCTCGCGGGCGATGGCCCGGGCGGTGGCGGGGTGGTCGCCGGTGATCATGGCAATCTTTATGCCGGCCTTCCGGCAGGCGGCGACGGACTCCGCCGCTCCGGGCCGCGGCGGGTCCTCGAGGCCCACGAGCCCGAGCAGTTCCAGGTCGTACTCCGCCTCGTCGGCGCTGTCCGGAAGCCCGGTCGCCGGCCGCGCGGCGACGGCGATCACGCGCAGCCCCCGTCCCGCCATCCGCCGCAAAGCCTCTTCAGCGCTCCCCCGGCTCTGACATCGGGGCAACACGCTATCCGGCGCGCCCTTGACCAGGAGACGATCCCCGACCACCACGGACATCCTTCTGCGGCGGGAATCGAACGGGAAACGCTTCGTCGCAGGGACGTCCCGTTCGTCGGCCTCGACGTCGACCCCCAGCCTGCGGGCGAACGCGTAAAGCGCGGCCTCCATCGGGTCGCCCCGGGCGACCCACCGCTCTCCCTCCCGGACCGCCCTCCCGGTCGAAGAACGCGCCGCGGCGCGCGCCAGGTCGCGCAGAGCGGGGTAGGTTCCCTCCCCGGCCTCGACGCTGCCCTCAGGCTCGTAGCCAAAGCCCGACACTCGCGCCCCGCCCGCCGGCGTCCAGACCTCGACGACGGACATCTCGTTGCGGGTGAGGGTGCCGGTCTTGTCGGTGCAGATGAAGGTGGTGGAGCCGAGGGTCTCGACCGACTCCAGCCGCCGGACGAGCGCGTGGCGGGCGGCCATCCGCTGGGCGCCTATCGCCAGCGAGAGGGTCACCGTGGGGAGCAACCCCTCGGGCACCAGGGCGACGGTAACCCCGATAGCGAAGAGGAACCCGTTGCTCGCCGGCATACCGACGAGCAGGGAGACGGCGAAGAAGGCCACACCCACGCCCAGGGCGATGGTGGCCACCGTGCGCACCACCCGGCCGAGCTCCTGCGCGAGCGGGCTCTTGGGGCGATGTCCCTCTCTGGTGAGCCTCGCTATGCCGGCGAGCCGGGTGGCAGAGCCGGTCGCCACTACACTCGCGATCCCTTCCCCCTCCACGACGAACGTCCCGGCGTAGGCCATCTCCCCCGGTTCGACCGGCTCAGGCGCGCTCTCGCCCGTCAGGGTGGAGGTGTCGAGTCTGAGGGAGTGCGCCTCCTCCACCCGCAGGTCGGCGGAGACCCGGTCGCCGGCGGAGAGAAGGACCGTGTCTCCGATCACCAGCTCGCCCGCGTCTACCTCGACAGGCTCTCCGTCGCGCAAGACGGTCGCCTTGCGGGGCAGCAGGTCGCGCAGGCGCTCCGCCGCGCGCTCGGCCCGGTACTCCTGGAAGAAGGCGAAGAGGCCGTTGACAATCACGACGACGAAGATCGCCACTCCAAGCTCGGGAATCCTCGCTACGAACGCCAGAGCACCCGCAGCCCACAGAAAGACCGCGAAGAAGTGGATCATCTGCCCGAGCAACAGGCGCCACGCCGGAGGAGGGGGCGACGTGGGCAGCACGTTCGGACCGTCCCTCCGCAGGCGGGCGGCAGCCTCCGAGGAGGTCAATCCCCGCCGTAGGTCTCTTCTTTTGTCGCCGCCCTCTCTCACGTTGACCAGCCGCCGGACTCGCGCCCGCCGCTACTCTCCCCGGCTCCGGCGGGCGAGATATCTTCCTCCACGCATTCCACCCCGTCCTCCAGGCGCTCGGGCGGGCGGAGATCCCGTAGCAGGTTGGGCATCCTGGCGTTCTCGGGCAGCGCGACCCCGGTAAAGCGCGTGATTCCCCTCCTCTTCGCGGCGGTTATCGGGTGGCGGGCGAGCCGGAGACCCGGACCGCGCCCCTGCCACCAGTCCGCCACGACGGTGGCGGACTCGGCCCGGCCGGCGCTCTCTTCCCTGTAGAAGCTGGCGATGGCCACTATCTCGCCGGGATGCTCCGGGTCCGGCGCCACGAACGCGAATCGGCTGACGTCGTCTCCGCAGATGAAGTAGTCGGCCTTCCTTTCGCTCAACCGGGGTTTTGCCCCGAAGAAGCGCAGATAGACGGAGCGCTGGCCGAGACGGAGGTGAACCCCCTGTAGGGGGGCCGCACCCTCTGTCCATACGGGACAGTAGGCTGGCCAGGTGCGGTCAAGAAGCTTGATAGAACCGCTGTCTTCGGTGGGCCGGATAGTCCGCGCCGCGCCCGAATCCGTTATCTGCGGCTCCACGTTGGCCTCCGTCGCCGGTGGTTGCGTCTAATCGTGCGCTCGACTGTAACCCGGAGGTTGCCAGAGGCCATGATCAAGACGGATCATTGTGCTGACGATAATTGCTCAGCAGGATCCCCCCTCGTCCCGGCGTGGTTCACGAGATCCGGCCACAGGCGCGACGTAAATGGGGTTCGTCGCGGGGAGCCGCTCGACCCTGCGCCTGCCGGCGGTCCTCGCCATCTTCGGAGAGGGCGGTCCCGGGCTCCTTCTATGTGCTCGGACTCGTCGAGAGGTAAGAGAGGCTCCGCGACGACCCTTGGGGAAGAGAGTGTCGCCCACGGCTGAAGAGCCCGAGAATCCCTCGTCTAGATAACTCCACGAGATAAATGAACACTCACCAACTTCATGGCGGCGGCCTCTCCAACCGCTCGTAGACTGGCATGAACCCCTAATCCCGGACCAGTAGCCAAGTCAACTTCCGGCCTTCGAAGTGTGTACGGCTTCGAATTCTACCGGAGGTAGACACCCGAGGCTTGAGTGCAATCTCTTCCGGTTATAGACCTCCTCTATGAACCGGGCGATGTTCTGCTGTGCCTCCTCAAAGTCGCGGTAGTCTTTGAGGTAGACCTCCTCCATCTTCAGGTTTCTGAAGAAGCTCTCGCCGCTTTGGCATTCTCGTAGGGATTTCCGACCCCCGCCATGCTGATCTGTGCGCCGCCCTCCTCTTCGTCGTACATCCTCTCCTCCTCTCCCCTTCACCCGGAGTTTGCCGTTCCGCGAGGAACCCTACGATCCGAAACCGAAGGATCGTCCCGGCGGGCGCGGTTTGGCGAGGTCCTCCGGAGACTTCGTGCCCCTGAGGTAAGCCTTGAGCAACTCTATCTGCACGTGCACGCACTCCGCGAAGCCCCCTCGCGGCTCGCCACACCCCTCGACGAGGCCAAGGCCGCCGAGAGGACGGCCTCCTTGAGGTGCGCGGGCGCGAGACCTTCCGATCCTTCGGCGAGACGGCTCGCGGCCTGCTCCATCTCTCGCTCGGAGGCGAAGCGTTCGGCCAGGGGCGGCAAGGACAGCAGCTTCCGCAGGTAGCCCTCCCGCTCCGGGAGGCCCCCGAGCGCCTCAACGACCGCGGCCTCGCGCCAGTCCGGCTCGCCGGGCACCCTACGCACCCCTGGCCATCGTCCGAGGACGAATGGCGGAGAAGGAGCGCCCGTCGAACAGGCTCGCCGTCCCCGCCGGGTCAAGCTCGCTCGGCCAAAACTCCAGCTCGCGGGAGAACTCGCTCACGGCCTCCAAAGCCTCGCGGGCGTCCATCCCCTCTTTCTCCAAGACGAAGACGCCGTCCACGTAGAGTTCTTGCTTCGTCCCGTAATCCCTCAGCTCCACCCTCACTTTTCTCCTTTCCGGCGCAACGGAACCCCAGACGAGCCCGCCCGGAAAAGAGAAACCCCTCGCTTTAATAAGGAGGGGTCCGCGTTCGCTCTGCGGTTTCGAGCTACATCGTCCCCGACTCTCTCCGGGCTGGCTTTGGCACCCTAAAGCGTCTGTCATAGCGATTGGTCCACCGTGCGGTAACCGCAGTGGCCGAAGAACCCGCGGACGTCTCGGGAGGTGAGCTCGTCCAAAGCCTGACCCATCGCCTCCACGAGCGCTTCCCGGCT
>JBFLXF010000229.1:0-4891 GCA_040757515.1 Actinomycetota bacterium | reverse complement strand
TTCAACAAGCTCAAGAGCTTCAGGCGCATCGCCACCCGTTACGACCGGAAGGCGCTGTACTTTCGCTCTTTTCTCTACCTGGCAGCTTCTCTGTTATGGATGTGATCCAATTGTCGATTCACCCTAGAAGAGACGGAGGCCGGTCTCTCGTGGGTCTCCGGTAGAATATGCGCCGAAGGTCCGGCACTGTCCTCGGGAGGCTAGAGCGTGGCGATAGAGATGATCGGGGGCGAGATCGTGAACGAACGCGGGACGGTCGTCACCTTCCGCCAGAAGTGCGAGAACTGCGGCTACGTCTTCGACTTCAACAAGACGACCATCGTCCCGGCCTTCTCCTCCCGCAAGGTGCGCCCCTTTACCTGCCCGGAATGTGGCAACCGCCAGGAGGTTATCGCCAGACACCACCGGGAGGAGCCATGATCCGGCGGCGCATCGGGCGGCGGGCGCCCGGGTAGCCGGTTCGGAGCATACCGATGTCGCGACGCGCCGGAACGGGTCTGGCCATCGGGGCGGCGGGGCTGGCGAGCCTGGCGACGCTCGTCTCACGCGCGGCGGCGCGGCGTATCAGCCACCCCAGCCCGGTGGACAAGAGATACATGACGCCCTGGGAGCTCGCCCTCCCGCACGAGGAGGTTTCCTTCCGCACCACCGATGGGCTACTTCTGCGCGGGTGGTGGATGCCGCGGGAGGGTGCCCGGCGCACCGTAGTGGCGCTCGCCGGTCACAACGGGGGCAAGCACCACTGCCTGGGAATCGGCTCCTACCTGTGGCGGCGCGGGGCGAACGTCCTTCTCTTCGATAACCGCGGGCGCGGGGAGTCAGAGGGTACCGTCACCACGCTCGGCGCTCTGGAGAGCCTCGACGCTCACGCGGCGGTCGGCTACGCGCTCTCCCGGGCACCCGAACTCCCGCTGGGCCTGGTGGGCTACTCGATGGGCGGTGCCGTGGCGGTGATGGTCGCCGCGCGGGACGGGCGCGTGGGGGCCGTAGTCGCGGACTCCGCGTTCGCCTCGCAGCGGGAGCTCTTGAAGAGCCATATCCGGCGCAGGACCTTCGGTCTGCCGGCCTACCCGCTCGCCGCCCTGATCGAGTCCTTCCTGCCGCACGACGTCTCGGAGGTGGAGCCCGTCCGGGAGGTGTCGAGGATAGCGCCTCGATCCTGCCTGTTCGTGCAGGGTCTTCTCGTTGAGGTTCCGGCCCCGAACGACTCGCGGTCGCTCTACGAAGCGGCCGGCGAGCCGAAGGAGCTGTGGCTGCTGCAAGGCGTCGGGCACTGCGGAGCCTACTTCGCCGACCGCGCCGCCTACTGCGAGCGGGTGGCCGCCTTCCTCGAGCGGTACCTGTAGGCTATCTGGAGACGAGCTCGGCCTGCACGACGAGCCGCCTGGAGTAGTCCGGTAGCGTGCAAGCCTGCAGGCTGACGATGTTTCTGCCGGGGGCGGGCTCCATCACCGAAGTCTCATCGGGCGGCACGACGAAGCGGTCGAAGACCTCATAGACGTACCTGCGCCCGGCGGCATCCCGAACGATCACGCGGTCCCCCGTCCTGAGCTTATTTATGTCGTAGAAGAGCAGGAAACTGCCCGTCCCCGGATAGCCGAGCCGGTGTCCGGCGATATAGACGTTGGCCTCGGCCTCCCAGGGAAAACCGGTTCCTTTTACGTGTATGGCCCCGGCGTCCAGGCTGGCGGTGTCGTTCGCGGGGGCGTTGTAGACGGGGACGTTCTTGACACGCTTCATCTTCGGGACGGTGAGACGGAGTGTCTCGTCCTCGGGTGGAGGCAGGGAGTGGCCAAGAATCCGCAGATCCGTCGCGAACCAGCCGACGGAGAGCAGGATCAGGGCGGCCCCGAGCAGGACCAGGGCCCCACGCCCCGGGACCCGTCGTCGGCGCCGGTAGTACCTGGTCTTCTTCCCCGTGCGGGTCCACTGCCCGAAGCGCCCGGTCCTCACGGGCGGATATGATACATGCCCTGCCGGGCACGACAACAATGCAAGCTGGCGGGCGTCGCAGCCGCTAGCGCCTGCGACGCGGGTCGAGGGCGTCGCGCAGCCCGTCACCGATAAAGTTCACGGCGAGCACGGAGAGGGCGATGGCGAGGCCCGGGAAGATGATGGCGTGCTGGCCGTTTATGAAGACGCCGAAGCCGCTGCGGAAGGCGTCGGTGAGCATGGCGCCCCACTCGGGGGTCGGCGCGCGGGCGCCGAGGCCCAGGAATGAGAGGGCGGCCACGTCCAGGATGGCTGTGGCGAGCGTGAGGGTTGACTGCACGATGAGAGGCGCCATGCTGTTCGGGAGGATCGCCGAGGTGACGATCTGGTAGTTCGAGGCGCCCAAAGCCCTCTCAGCCTCCACGTAGTCGCGCTCGCGGACGCTTATGACGGCGGAACGGGCCACGCGGGCCATCTGCGGCACGAAGACGATGCCGACGGCGAGCATGGCGTTCGTGAGCCCCTGACCGAGGATGGTGACGACCACTATGGCGAGCAGAAGGCTCGGGAAGGCGAGCAGCACGTCCATCAGGCGCATGAGCACGGAGTCGGTGCGCCCCCCGGCGTAGCCCGCCGTCACGCCCACGATGGTGCCGACTACGGTGGCGAAGGCCACCGCCGCGAGACCGGCGGTGAGCGAGATCCTGGCGCCATAGATGACGCGGGAGAGGATGTCCCGCCCCAGCTCGTCCTGCCCGAGCGGGTGCGCGAGGCTCGGCCCGGCGAACTTCTCCGTGAGGTTCTGGTCTGCGATGGGGTCGTAGGGTGCCAGCAGCGGCGCGAAGACGCCCATGAAGATAAAGAGCGCCATCACGACCGTCCCGAAGAGCGCGAGCCGGTTGCTGAAGAAGACCCGCCGGAAGTCCTCCCAGCGGCTGCGCGTCCGGACGGTCTCCGGGGTGGCGAGGTTCTCCCCTCCCACGGGGCCGCCGGCGGAGCCCTTCGGTATGCGCGCCTCTGCCACCCTAGTACCTCACCCGCGGGTCGAGGATCGCGTAGAGCACGTCCACCAGCAGGTTCACCAGCACGAAGAGCGTCGCGCCGTAGAGGACGATGCCCTGGATCATGGGGTAGTCGCGCCGGTAGATGGAGTCGAGGGCTATCTGCCCGATGCCGCCCCACCCGAAGATCGTCTCCGTGATGACCGCCCCGGCGATGAGCAGCCCGAACTGCAATCCTATGACCGTGACGGTCGGAAGCATCGCGTTGCGCAGCGCATGACGGAAGACCACCCGCCACGGGGCGACCCCCTTGGCGCGGGCGGTGCGGATGTAGTCCTCGCCCATAACCTCGAGCATGCTGGAGCGAGTCATGCGGGTTATGACGGCCATCGGAATCGTGCCGAGGGCTATGGCCGGCAGGATCAGGTGCTTCAGCCCGTCCCAGAAGCCGCGGAAGTTGAGGGTGAGCAGCGAGTCGGGGATGACCATGCCGGTGATCTTGATAACCGCCACCCCGTTGCTCAGGCGACCCGGGAACGGCAGCCACCCGAGCTCGACCGTGAAGATCACGACCAGCACCATCGCAAGCCAGAAGATCGGCATGCTCACACCGGTGAGGGCTATGACGGAGGTGATCTTATCCAGCCAGGAGTACTGCCTGACCGCCGCTATGACCCCCACGGGTATCCCAACCGCCACGGCGAAGAGTAGCGCTGCCAGGGTCAGCTCCAGCGTCGCCGGGAAGCGTTCGATCAGCACGGTCGTCACGGGCTGCCCGAGGATGATGGAGTCCCCGAGATCCCCGGTCACGGCGCCCCTGAGGAAGAGCAGATACTGAACGGGAAGGGACCGGTCGAGCCCGAGCTGCTCGCGGACCTGCGCGACGCGCTCGGGGGTGGCCTGCTGGCCGAGCAGGATCTGGGCCGGATCTCCGGGGATGAGCCGCACCATGAAGAACACGATTACCGACACCCCGAAGAGCACCGGGATGATCTGCAACAGTCGCCGGGCGATGTACGTGGTCAGGACCGAACACCTCCGTGAGAGGATGGCGGGGGCGGCGAGCCGCCCCCGCCATCCCGGTCTTTACGATCCGCCCCCGGAGAGCTGGACGGTGTTGAACGGCTCGCCGCCGGTCGGGCTTGGCTTGTAGCCCTCGACGTTCTCCTGGAACCCGAGGGGCGGCTCGGCGTAGGCTATGGTGACCCAGGGAGCATCCTCGTAGACTATTCTCTGGGCCTCCTGGTAGATCTGGCGCCGCTCGTCTTCGTCGGTGGTGGTGAGCCCCCGCTGCAGCAGCTCGTCCAGCTCGGGGTTCTTATAGTAGGCGATGTTCTGGGCGTCGGTCTCCGTGGCGCCCTTGCTGGAGAGCAGGACGTTGAGGAAGTTGTCCGGGTCGCCGTTGTCGCCGGTCCACCCGAGAAGCGCCGCATCGTGCTCTCCCCGGCCTGTCTCCTCCAGGTAGGTGCCCCACTCGCGGGTGACTAGGCTGGCGTTTATGCCGACCTCCTTGAGATCCCGCTGCATCGCCTGGGCTATGCCCTTGCCATCGGGCATGTAGGGGCGCGGGATGGGCATGTACCACAGATCCATGTCGAAACCGTCGCCGACGCCGGCCTCTTCGAGTAGCCGCCGCGCCTCGTCGGGATCGTAGGGGTAGGGCTCGGTCTCCTCCCGGAAGTACGGAATGGTCGGCGGATAGTAGTTCGAGGCGACCTGCGCCGTGTCCCCGAAGAACGCCTCGACGATGTTGGGCCTGTTTATGGCCAGGTTCATCGCCCGGCGGACCCGAACGTCGTCGAAGGGCTTCTTCTGAACGTTCATCGCGAGGTAGCCGATGTTCAGCGGCGGCCGGGTGTCTACCTTGAGGCCGGCCTGCCTCACGCTCGGCACGTCGTCCGGCGTGAGGCCGTCAGCCGCCGACAGCTCACCGCCGGTGAGCGCCGCCACGCGCGCCG
>JBFLXF010000228.1:0-4906 GCA_040757515.1 Actinomycetota bacterium | reverse complement strand
CATGCGCTTCTGCTCTATCGGGACGCGTTCGGCGGAGAGCTCGACCGCCAGATCCCCGCGAGCGACCATGATGCCGTCGGAGGCGAAGATGATATCCTCGATGTTCTCTATAGCTTCGTGCTTCTCGATCTTGGAGATCACCGGTACGTGGCCGCCAAACTCCCGGATCGTCTCCTTTACCTCCCGCACCTCGTCCCCGGTGCGCACGAAGGACATCGCCACCCAGTCCGGGTGCAGCTCCTCCATCCCGAAGCGCAGATCTTCGACATCCTTGGGGGTAAGGCCCCTGATGGAGAGCGTCGAGTCCGGGAAGTTGAGACCCTTGTGAGAGGAGACAGGTCCGCCCTCTATCACCTCGCAGACCACATCATCGCCTTCTACGCTCTCGACCCGCAGCCCGATAAGCCCGTCGTCTATGAGGAGTCTGTGCCCCGGCTTTACGTCCTGGGCCAGCCTGTCGTACGAGGTGGAGAGCCGGCTCGCGTCCCCAAGAAAGTCCCCCGGCGCTATGACGACGCGGCTGCCCTCGACGAGCTCCGTACCCTCCTGGACCTGACCCGTCCGGATCTTGGGTCCCTGGACATCCTGTAGAATGGCGACGTTGCGTCCGTGCTCCTCTGCCGCCGCCCGCACGGTGCGGGCGTTCTTGAGGTGCATATTGTGGTCGCCGTGAGAGAAATTGAACCTCGTAACGTCCACCCCGGCGCGCACCAGCTCGCCTATGGCCCTCTCGGAGGAGGTCGCAGGCCCCAAGGTGGCGACGATCTTGGTGCGGCGCACGTTCCTACGCCTCCTTTCTCACCCGCGGGTTGAACGCCGCACGTCCCGGATAGGCTGCCGTCTCACCCAGCTCCTCCTCTATGCGGAGGAGCTGGTTGTACTTGGCGACCCGGTCGGTGCGGGCGGGAGCGCCGGTCTTTATCTGCCCGGCGTTGGTTGCGACGGCGAGGTCGGCGATGGTCGCGTCCTCCGTCTCACCGCTGCGGTGGCTCACCATGGTCGTATAGCCCGCCCGGTGGGCCAGCTCCATCGTCTCGAAGGTCTCGGTAAGCGTGCCTATCTGGTTTACCTTCACGAGGATGGAGTTGCCGACGCCCCGCTCTATGCCCTCTGCCAGGATCTTCGGATTCGTCACGAAGAGGTCGTCGCCGACGAGCTGGACCCTGTCGCCGAGGCGCTCCGTGATCATGGCCCACCCCTCCCAGTCATCCTCGGCGAGCCCATCCTCGATGGAGAGAATCGGGAACCTCTCGCACAACCCGGCGTAGTATTCGACCATCTCCTCCCGGCCGAGTCTCTTGCCCTCTCCGGAGAGGTTGTAAGTCCCGCCCTCGTAGAACTCTGAAGCCGCCGGGTCGAGGGCGAAGCAGATCTGTTCGCCTAAGGAGTAGCCGCTTCTCTCGACCGCTTCGGCTATGAGAGCGAGGGCCGCGCCGTTGTCCTCCAGGTCGGGGGCGAAGCCACCCTCGTCGCCGATGCCCCCCGAGAGCCCCCTCTCGCCGAGCAGTTTCTTGAGCGACTGGTAGATCTCGGCCACCGACCGCAACGCCTCGGAGAAAGCGTCGAAGCCCACGGGCACGACCATAAACTCCTGGAAGTCGACGTTGTTGGCCGCGTGCGCCCCGCCGTTGAGGATGTTGGCGCAGGGCACCGGAAGAACGTGGGCGCCGGGTCCTCCGAGGTAGCGGTAGAGCGGGAGCCCCGCCGCCTCGGCCGCCGCCTTCGCTACCGCCAGGGAGACGCCCAGGATGGCATTGGCTCCCAGACGTCCCTTGTTCTCCGTGCCGTCGGCCTCGATCATGGCGAGGTCTATGGCGCGCTGGTCGGTGACGTCCATCCCGATCACGACCTGCGCTATCTCGGCGTCCACATTCTGAGCCGCCCGGCTCACGCCCTTGCCGCCGTAGCGCCCCTTCTCCCCGTCGCGCAGCTCAACGGCCTCGTTGGCCCCGGTGGAGGCGCCGGAGGGCACTGCGGCCTTGCCCACGAAGCCGCTTACCGTCGCGACCTCCACCTCTACGGTCGGGTTTCCTCTGGAGTCCAGGATCTCACGCCCGTGGACCGCAACGATCTCCGTCATACCAGATGATCCTCCCTGCAGCTCGCAAGACGTATTTATCGCAATCTGTAACACTCTACGCGCCCCGGGCGCGCGGTGCCACGTCCTGAGCAGGGATCACCTGCTATATGGTGGTCTTATGCCGCTAGGAGGCGGGTTCGAAGCCCTCCAGGTACTTCACGTCCCGCCGTTCCTTCTGCTTCTGGAGCCACTCGGTGAACTCCTGAGCCCGCTGCTCGCTGGCGAGCTGCTGGCGGATCTCACCCTCCACCTCTTCGAGCGGACGGGTGCTCTCCTCCCTCACGTCCGTCACCTCGATGACGTGGTATCCGAACTGTGTCTCGACGGGACCGACGATCTCGCCCTCCCCGGCACCGAAGACCGCCTCCTCGAAGTTGGGCACGGTCTCGCCCCGCCCGATGCACCCGAGGTCGCCGCCCTGCTCGGCGCTTCCCGGGTCCTGGGAGAACTCCTTCGCGAGATCCGCGAAGTTCCCGTCGCCGTCCCTGAGTTGCTGCGCCACCTCTTCGGCGCGCTGCTCCTGATCCTTGTTAAAGAGGATGTGCCGGACACAGCGCTGCGCAGGCGTGGTGTACTGGGACTCCTTGTTCTCCTCATAGAACCGCTCGACCTGCTGCCGGGAGGGCTCTGCATCACCAGCGACCCTCTCCTGCACCTTCTGCACGGGAAGGTTCTCGCGTATCTGCCGGCGCAGTTCCTCCTCGGTGAGGCCGGCCTGCCGCAGGGCCTGATCGAAAGCCTCTTCGCGGCTTATGTCCTGTCCCTGCGCTTGCGCCTGCTGGTGGATCTGATCCTTTATCGTCTCGATCTCCTGGTCTACCTCCTCCTCGGAGACCGTGATGCCCCGCTCCTGGGCGTACGCCTTGGCGACCTCAAGGTCCACGAGCTGCGGCACTATCTGCTGAGCGACCTGCTCGAACTGCGGCGAGCCGGGGTCTACCTCCCCCAGTCCGCTCTGCTGGGCGAACTCCTGCACCTCGCCCAGGGTAACCTCGCCGCCCTCGAAGACGGCAATCTTCCTGGCGCCGGAGTCCACGTTGGCCTCGGGTTGCGCCGGCTCGCAGCCCGCCAGCACCACCAGGGACGCCACCACGACGACGAGCGCGAGCCACGCCCTGTCCACGAAAAGCCTGCTCAAGAGAAGAAGAACCTCGCTGCTCGGGGCCAAAATCGCCGCGATTATAGCACGGGGGTTCTGGTAGCCAGCAAAGGGACGGGGGCACCTGTTCAAGCATCCCATGGACTTCGGACCCACCTACGGTTACACGGCTGCACGAGCTCGCGCCCGGCCGCCATGACCCCCGCTATGCAACCTCTCCTGCTTCTGACGCTCCCATGATCCGGCCGATGTTCTCCGGCGCGAAGAACTCCGGGATTGGCACCGTCCCGGCGACCGTGCCTATGAAGCGGTCGGTCTGTTCCTGATCGTGGCGCAGCGCGGCGAAGAGTTGCTGCTGCTCGGTCGAGGGTGGCTGTAGCGTGGCAAACTCGCAGGTCATTTCGAAGAGCGGCAACGAGACCTGATTACGCCGTCGCTCATAATCCGCGAGCGCATCTTCGAGCGCACGGCGACCCGAAAATCCCTCGTCGATGGCCCCGGCCAGCAGTTCGGCGTCGCGGAAGGCGTCGCTGATCCCCTGCGCGGTGATGGGGTCCTTGTGATAACCGGCGTCGCCAACCAGCGCCCAGCCCGGTCCATAGGGCTTGCGGTAGAAGTTGGACAGCTTGGCAGTGCCGCGGAATGGCTCGGTCCGTGTGCCGCTGCGGACGCGCTCGGCAAGTCCGGGAACGAGGTTTAGCGCCTTCAAGAAGTTGCCCTCGATGTCGGAGCGCACCTCGCGGAAAGCGGCGTTGGGCCAGTAGACGATGGTGATGGTCTGTCCGTCGTTGGTCGGGGCGGCGATGATCATCCGGTCGGGCCGCGGATAGAGCTCGGCACCCTGTATGGGGACCTCGCTCCAGTAAGTGTAGTAGGCGCAGGTGAACGTGGGTCGTACATTATAGGTGGGTGCCTGGACGCCCCGAGCGACCAGCGAGCGCATTCCATCGGCGCCGATTACGATTCGGGCCTTCTCGGTGACCATCGCGCCGCTCGCGGTTCGCCCACGAATCCCGACGACTCGCCCGCCGTCGGTGAGGAGCTCTCTCACCGCGAAGCGCTCCCGCAGCTCCGCACCAGTGGCAACAGCTGCTTCGACCAGAACCTGATCCAGGATCCTGCGTCGCGGGGCGTACCCCTCGGCCACGCCGTCCGCCGGAGGTGGCGAGCCCACCAGGGCGAACGGACCTACGTCGAGCATTTGCCGGGTAACCGGCGGACAGTTGGACGCGACGATCCTATCCAGCAGCCCCCAACGCTTGAGGCGGGCGACGCCTGGCTGGTGGATGTAGTGGGTGGAGAGAGTGTCGCTCGGGAAACTAGCCCTGTCCAGAAGCAAGATCCGGTAGCCCTTGCGGGCGAGCAGCATCGCCGTCGGGGATCCGGCGCAGCGGGCGCCGACCACGATCGCATCGTACATGGCACTCATCGTGCACCTCCATTGCTCGGTCGGATGTTCGCGTTCATCCGGAAGAAGTTCGTCGGGTCGTAGCGGTCCTTGAGCGCGATGAGGCGCGCGAGGCGCTCGCCGTAAGCAGCCTCGACGTCCGCGGCGTCCTCATCCGAGAGGAAGTTCGCGTACACGCCCACGCTGTGCGGGCGCAACGCCTCCCATCCCTCGCGTACCCATGCCGTGTGACCGGGCCCATTGGGGTCGGGCGGCGGCCAGGCCGCGACAATGTTTACCTCGAAGCCAACCTCGCGCTCGCCCACCGCCGTCGCGGGGG
>JBFLXF010000227.1:0-4907 GCA_040757515.1 Actinomycetota bacterium | reverse complement strand
AGGGGCTCCCTGGCGGTCTCCGGGAACGTCAGGGCGGCGACGAGGCCGGCGAGTCCGGCCACGACGAGGTAGAACGCCGGCGAGAGGGGATTGCCGGTGGCCGCCAGGAGGGCGGTGAAGATAAAGGGCGTCGTCCCGCCGAAGATAGAGACCGCCACGCTGTAACCCAAAGAGAGCGAGCTGTAGCGGACGTTGGTGGGGAAGACCTCGCACATGGCGGCCGCGTAGACCCCCGAGGCGATCCCGACCACACAGCCGACGATCACGAGCGCCAGCGTGATAGCGGGAAATCTCGCGGTCTGCAACAGCAGGAAGACGGGCACAGAGAGGATCACCGCGAGCACCGGCGAAGCAATGAGGAATGGTTTCCTTCTGCCGATGCGGTCCGAGAGAAGAGCGGAGAAGGGCACCACCACCGTCCACGACAGCGTCCCCAGGATCACCGCCGTGAACCCCAAAGAGAGCGGGACGTCGATCTGCTCCGAGAGGTAGGTCGGCGCGAAGATCAGGAGATAGACGAGCCCGGTGAGAGGCCAGGTCAGGCCGACGACCTTCAGCAGATCCTTGCCGTGCGCCCTCAGGCTCTCCATCAGGGGAGCCCTCTCGATCTCGTGGTGCTCCTGGACGGCCCGGAAGGCCGGTGTGTCCTCAAGCCTCAGGCGCATGTAGAGCCCCACCAGGCCCAGAGGCAACGCGATGAGGAACGGCACGCGCCAGGCCCACGAGTAGAGCGCCTCCTCGGAGACCGCCGCCGTGAGCCCGGTCGCTATCAGGAGGCCGACCACAAGCGAGGCTCCCTGGGTAAAAAACTGCCAGCTCCCGTAGAGTCCCCGCTTCTCATCCGGCGCGTATTCGACCATGAACGCGGTGGCCCCGCCGAACTCGCCGCCGACGGCGAATCCCTGCACCAGCCGGGCCAGCACCAGGAGCAGCGGAGCCAGGATGCCGATAGTCTCGTAAGACGGCAAGAGGCCAATAAGGAAGGTCGCCCCCGACGCGATGAGGATAACCGCCGAGAGCGTGCTCCGGCGCCCGATCTTGTCCCCGATGTTGCCGAAGAACAGCGCGCCCACCGGACGCATCAAGAACGCCACCCCGAAAACCGCGAACGTCGCCATCAGCGAGACGAGGCGGTCCTCCGTCGGAAAAAAGAGCGGCGCGATCACGACGGCGAGGTAGCCGTAGATCGTAAAGTCGTACCACTCGACGAAGTTGCCGATCACCGCCGCGACGACGGCCTTTTTGCGGACCCTGGCCAGGTGAGCCGCCCCTCCTGCCGTGGTTGCAGCCACCCTTCTACATACCCTCCTCCGCTGGCGTCCGGTATCGACGACCGCGGCTCTTGCTCTCGCGCCTCAACCCGACACCCCGACCTCACTATGTATGTCTACCGGCGTAAGCACTCCCGCGCGGGCCTCGACGACCTCCGCCGCATCGAACAAAGTGTCCTCGCGGAACCGCCTTCCCAGCAGTTGCACCCCCACCGGCAGCCCGTTCGCCACCCCTGTGGGCACGGAGACCGCCGGGAACCCAAGCAGCGGGATCGCCATCATCGACCACTGCGCCGCCACGACGTTCAAGCCTCTCTCGATGCTTGCGATGTCCGCGTCGTGCTCGAACGCCTGCTCTGCCGAAACAGGCAAAAGAACCAGCGGATAGTCCTGCATAAATTCCTGCAGACGCCCGATGAGTGTCCCACGCCGCGCGTAGCCGTTCATGTACGCCTCAAGGCCGGGCCTCTCTCCCCACCACTCCTTAGCTGCTGCGTAGTAGGTGGCGGCCGCACGCTTCATCCCTTCGTCGCCGACCTTCTCGACCAGTGGCATGATCTGGCGGAACTCCTCCATGCACAGCAGGTACCAGAGCCTGTAAGCCTCCGCGAGAAGCGGGAGCTCGACCTCCTCCACGACGTAGCCCGCCTCGCCGAGCCACATAGCGGCGGTATCGAGCGCCTCGTTCACGGCTGGCTGGGGCTTGGCGACGCCGACGTCGCGCAGCAGACCGACGCGGACAGGGCGGGGAAGCGGCTCGTTGGCGCCGGCCAGCGGCATGGGGACGGTGAAGGGGTCGCGCGGGTCGAAGCCGGACATGCCATCCAGAGCGATGCGCAGGTCCGCGACGGTACGCGCTAGAGGTCCTTGAACGAGCATGCTTTGCACCGACAGCGCTTCGTCAGCATCCGTAGGGCCGTACCAGCTCGGAACGCGACCCACCGTTGGCCGGATGCCGACCACACCGCAAGCGTAGGCAGGGTAGCGGATCGACCCGCCGATGTCGTTGCCGTGGGCGATCGGCACCATGCCGCCGGCGACCGCCGAGCTCGCCCCGCCGCTTGATCCTCCCGGCGTCCGGCCGGCATCCCAGGGGTTGAGGGTGCGACCGTGCAGGTCGTTGTCGGCGAACCAGCGGTAGGAAAAAGCAGGGGTGTTGCTCCGTCCCACGAAAACGGCCCCGGCTTCCCGCAGCTTCTTGACGTGCGGGCCGTCGGCCTCAGCGACGTTGTCCTTGAACGCCACCACGCCGTTGGTGGTGGCGTGGCCGGCCTGATCGCTGTTGACCTTGATTGAGACCGGGACACCGTGCAGCGGTCCCAGTTCCTCCCCGGAGGAGACGGCTCGATCCGCTGCGTCCGCTATCCGGAGAGCCTCTTCGGGCGACACCTCCACGAGCGCGTTGAGGCGCGGGTTGACCTCCTCGATGCGCGCCAGACAAGACTCGACCACTTCGCGTGAAGAGATCCGCCGCGTTCTGACGCCGTGCGCTACCTGGACCGCCGTCCAACGCCAGAGTTCATCGGTCACTTCAACGCTCCTTCCGGTTCGTCATAGGACTCCTTTCGGTCTACCGACGCCGATCGGGCTATCGTTATGCCATACAGGAGATGCCTTATCCTCAGGTCTTACCTCTGGGACACGGGCTCAGAGCCGCCGAGCTCCTGCGTGGCCGCCCTCTGCTCCGTCGCCACCGCCCGCTTGACCACGACCGCCTTCGTCTCCGTGTAGTAGTCGAGAGCCTCTATGCCGTGCTCCTTGCCATAGCCGGACTGTTTCCAGCCGCCGAACGGGAGCTCGTCGTAGACGATCTGGGGTGAGTTGATCCAGGTGTACCCCGCCTCCAGCCGCTCGGCAGCCTCCGAGGCCCGGTTGAGGTCCGCTGTCCAGACCGAGGATCCGAGTCCGTAGATCGAGCCGTTCGCGAGCTCCAGTGCCTCCTCCATGTCCCTCACGCGCCACACCGGTAGCGCCGGCCCGAAGACCTCCTCGGTGGCGACCCGCGAGTCGCGCGCGGGCTCCAGGAGCAGGGTCGGCTCGTAGAAGTAGCCCCTCTCGTACTCGCCGCCCTCGGGCCTCTTCGCCCCGTGCAGCACCTCGGCCCCTGAGTCCACGGCGTCGGCGACCTGCTCCTCGAGCAGGTCCCTCTGCCGTGCCGAGTGCAGCGGCCCGAGCATCACGCCCTCAGCGGTGCCTGGACCGACCCTGAGCCTCTTCACCTTCCCGGCGAGCTTCTCGACGAACTCGTCGGCGACGCTCTCGAAGACGTATAGACGCTTTACGGCGAGGCACGCCTGGCCGCAGTTGAAGAACCTCCCCACGCTCGCGGCACTGGCGGCCCTGTCCAGGTTGGCGTCGTCGCAGACGATCATGGGGTCCGATCCCCCGAGCTCCAGGGTGGTGCGCTTGAGACCATCCGCGGCGACCGCCATGAGCTTCTTGCCGGTGGGCGTCGAGCCGGTGAAGGCTATCTTGCGCACGAGCGGATGCTCGGCGAGCGCCTGCCCGGCCTCCGGTCCCGTGCCGGTGACCACGTTGAACACGCCCGCCGGGATACCGGCCTGGTGCATGATCTCCGCGATCCTGAGCGTTGTCAGAGGGGTGGTGTCCGCGGGCTTCGCCACCACGACGTTACCCGTGATCAGAGCCGGTCCCAGCTTGTTGCCGAGCAGGGTGGTCGGGAAGTTCCAGGGCACTATGGCGCCTATGACTCCAAGGGGGCGTCGCACTATAAGCCCATAGGTGTCCTCATCCAGGTCGGGCACATAGCCTCCGCGGATGTTCTTGGCGAGTCCGGCGTAGTGCTCCAGGGTGTGCACGAAGCGCCGTATCTCCAGACGCGCCTCGCGCAGCGGCTTGCCCTGCTCGCTCGTCAAGAGCGGGGCCAGATCATCTCTGGCGGCGAGCACCGCCGCCGCCGCCTCGCCGAGTATCTCCCCACGCTTCGACGCCGGCGCATCGCTCCAGGCCGGGAACGCTTCGTAGGCGCTGCGTACGGCCTCGTCTACCTCGGCGGTCCCGCATGCCGGTACGGTGTCCACCTGCTCTCCGGTAGCGGGGTTCTCGACCGGCATCCGGTCAAGTCCGGAGAACGAGGCGTAACCGCCGCCTATGAATGGTTCTGCCATAAATCTCCTCCTATACGCCTAGCAGCCGGTGCTGCGTGTCTTTGTCTTCGGCAAGCTCCGCGGCGGCGCACTCGTGCACAACCAGGCCCTTGTTCATGATGTACACGCGGTCGGCCACGGCGAGGGCGAGGTGGATATTCTGCTCCACGAGCAGGATGGGCAGCGAGCGCCGCTTCAGCTCCTGCAGGATCTCGGCCACACGCTCGACCATCACTGGCGACAGTCCGTCCGAAGGCTCGTCGAGCAGCAGGAGCTCCGGCCCCGCCCTGAGTGCCCGGGCGATGGAGAGCATCTGCTGCTCCCCGCCGCTGAGCTGGTCCCCGGCGTTCCTCTCGCGCTCCTTCAGCCTCGGAAAGAGGTCATACACCTCTTCGAGGGACCACTGCCCGTCTCCACCCTTGCGCCTGGGCGGGAGCGTCAGGTGCTCCCGGACGCTGAGGTTGGGGAAGATTCCCCGCCCCTGCGGGACCAGGGAGATGCCCCGGCGCGCCCGCCTGTGCGGAGGCTC
>JBFLXF010000226.1:0-4917 GCA_040757515.1 Actinomycetota bacterium | reverse complement strand
TCGTCCCGGCGCGCGTCCTGGGCGCTCGGAGGGACGTGCGGCGCGTGGAGGTCGAGGGGCTCTCGCTCTCGCGCCCGTTCGTGCTCGCGGTCGAGCGCGGGCGCGCGCTCTCGCCTGCAGCAGAGGCGTTCGTCGAGGTCTGTCTCAGGAAGGAGAGAGCTTGAAGAGGAAGGTGTGCTGGTCCCTGCTCGCCACGCTGCTCGCTCTCGCCGCCGTGAGCTGCGGCGAGGCTGCCTCGGAAGAAGACACTCTGCGCGTCGGGCTCATCCCCAACCAGAGCCCCGAGAAGGTCGAGGCGCAGTACCGGCCGCTGGAGGACTACCTGAGCGAGGAGCTGGGGCGAGAGGTCGAGGTCTCGGTACCGACGACCTACAGCGCCGTGGTCGAGGCCATGATCTCCGAGGAGCTCGACCTGGCGTACTTCGGCGGGCTCACCTACGTGCAGGCCCGCCAGCGGGCCAACGTCGAGCCGCTGGTAACGGAGATCAACCCCCGCACCGGCACGACGAAGTACCGCTCGTTTATCATCGTCCCCGCCGAGAGCGAGATCCGCCGGCTCGAACAGTTGCGCGGGAAGACCTTCGCCTTCGGGAGCGTCTCCTCCACGTCCGGCTCGCTGTACCCGGCGATCATGCTCAAAGAGGCGGGAATAGACTACAGGACGGACCTCGAGCAGAAGATCTACACCGGCGGCCACGACGCCACCGCCCAGGCGGTGGCGAACGGGCGGGTGGACGCGGGCGGCGTAGAGGGCCGCATCCTCTACGACATGCAGGAGGAGGGCGTCATAGAGAGAGGCGCCGTCCGCATCATAGCGAGATCCGGCCCGATAGAGGGCTACCCGTGGGTCGCGCGCGGCTCGCTCCCCGAAGAGGACAAAGAGGCGCTCGCCCGGGCCTACCTCCAGATGGACGACCTGCGGCTCCTCGACCTCATGCGCGCCGAGGGCTACGAGCGGGTCGAGGCATCGGACTACGACTACGTCGAGAGGCAGGCCCGCAGGCTGGGCCTGCTCGCGGAGTCCGAGGAGTAGGGTGACGCGGCTCGCCTTGAAGGACGTCCGAGTCCGGTTCGGCGGCCTCGCGGCCCTCGACGGCGTGACGCTGGAGGCGAGGACGGGCGAGCGCCTCGCCGTGATAGGGGCATCGGGAGCGGGCAAGTCCACGCTGTTCCGGGCGCTGACGAGGGGGGTGCCGCTCTCCGGCGGCGCGGTATCGGTCGGGGGGCGGGACCTGTACTCGCTCCCGGCGCGGGAGCTGCGGGCGGTGCGGGGCACGATCGGGACGATCCATCAGGCATACGACCTCGTGCCCCAGCTCTCGGCCGGGCTCAACGCCGCCCTCGGCGCCGCCCGCGAGATGGGGAGTCTGCGCGCCATCAAGACGCTGCTGATCGGCCCCGGAAGCGGGCTCGCCGCGCGAGCGAGGGCGGCGCTGGGGGCGGTCGGCCTCGAGGAGTTCGCGGACACGCGGGTGGCGGCCCTCTCGGGGGGTCAGCAGCAGAGGGTCGCCGTCGCGCGCCTGCTCGTGCAGCGTCCGCAGGTAGTGCTCGCCGACGAGCCGTTCGCCGCCGTGGACCCGAAGACCACGGCGAGCGTGCTGGAGGCGCTGCTCGGACTCAACCGCGAGGGAGCGACCCTGCTCCTCAGCTCCCACGACGTGGAGGTGGCGCGCGGCTTCCCGCGCGTCGTCGCGCTGCGGGCGGGACGGGTCGTCTACGACGGCCCCCCGGAGAGGCTCGGCGAGCGGGAGCTGGAGGAGATCTACGCCGGAACCACGCCCCGTGCGGTCCGCGGCCAGACCGCGCAGACGGGGTGGGCGCGGGTCCGCGTGGCCGAGGGACGGGATGGCGTCTCCGCCCACTGAGGCGAGGCCGGAGCGGATCGGGGGCGCGCTGCCCCGGTTCTCGTGGCGCACGGCGCTCGCCGTCCTGCTCCTCCTCGGGCTGACCGGCTGGAGCGCGCGGGGCGTGGAGTTCGACCTGGCCGCCCTCCTCCAGGGCTCCGGCCCCGTGGAGCGATTCGTCTCCGGGATGTTCCCGCCCGACCTCTCCGCCGCGACGCTCCGCGCGACCGCGCGGGGCCTTATCGAGACCTTCCAGATGTCCTTTCTCGGGGCCCTCATCGGGGCCTCGCTCGCCTTGCCGCTGGCGGCCCTGGGCACGCAGGGGGCGCCCGAGGCGAGCGCCCGGCGGAGGGAGCGCCTGCCGCGCGCCGTCCCCTACCACCTCGCGCGCCTCCTGCTCAACGTCTTCCGCTCCGTCCCGGACATCCTGTGGGCGCTCGTCTTCGTCGTAGCGCTCGGGCTCGGCCCGTTCCCGGGGACGCTGGCCCTCGCGGTCCACTCGGCGGGCGTCCTCGGCAAGCTCTACGCCGAGACGCTGGAGGCGGTGCCGGGCGGGCCGGTGGAGGCGCTGCGCGCCTCGGGCGCCGGAGGTCCGGCGGCGTTCCTGTTCGGACGGGTGCCGCAGGCGGCGAGCGGGTTCGCCTCGCTCACGCTCTACCAGTGGGAATGCAACATCCGCTCGGCCACGATCCTCGGCTTCGTCGGCGCCGGGGGGATCGGGCAGGAGATCCTCATCTCCATGAACCTCTTCGATTACCCGAAGGTCGCCACGCTCGTCGGCGCGACCATGGTCATCGTGCTGCTCGTGGACCGCCTCTCGGCGGCGATCCGACGCCGGCTGGTGCTCTAGAGCGCCCGCAGGCAGCGGTAGAGCGCGTCGCGCAGCGCCCTCTCCCTGGGATCGTCGAAGAGACGCGGCCCGAGCTTCGTCATGCCGTAGGCGTAGCCCAGCTCGAAGGCGGGGTCGGCGAAGCCCGCCGATCCCCCGACACCGCCGACCCCGTACGCGCGGCCGTCGCCGCCGAACGGGCGCCCGGGCCACAGCTTGAGCAACCCGAGCGAGTAGGCGACGTCGCGCAGCAGCACCTCGTCGCGCAGCCCGGCCGGAGGCACCACCGCCGGGCGCTCCAGCTCCTCGAGCGTCTCGCGCCTTATCCTCAGCCCCTCTCCCCCGGCGGCGAAGACGCCGTAGAGTTTCGCGACGCCGCGCACCTGCCCGACGCCGTTCGCGGAGGGCAGCTCGAGCGCGAGGACGTCCCGGCCGTTGAAGCGAGTGTTGTCCCCGCTCAGGAACGCCGGGTTGCGGAGGGTGCGGTAGGTGAGCGTGCGCGAGTTCAGGAAGGCCAGAACGAAGCGCCACGGCACCTGGCGCGGGCGCAGGGCGAAGTCCGCATACCGGAGACCCTCGATGCGCGCGACTCTGGAGTCGGGGACCCCGGGCGGCAGGCCGATGTGGAACTCCAGGCCGAGCGGGCGGGCGACCTCGTCCCGGAAGAACCGTCCCAGGCTCCTCCCCCGCGGGTCGGTGCGCCGGATCAGCTCACTCTGGCACCACCCGAGCGTGAGGTAGTGGTAGCCGTGCCTCGTCCCCGGCTCCCAGGCGGGGCGCTGGCGCGCAAGAATCTCCGCGAGCGCCTCCGGGTCCGCCATCGTCGGCAGATCGAGCGGCGCGTCCACCGCGCAGAGGCCCGCCTGATGCGCGAGGAGCTGGCGCACCGTGACGCCCTCCTTGCCGCCCCGGGCGAACTCCGGCCAGTACGCGGCGACCCTCTCGTCGTAATCTATGAGGCCCCGGGAGTGCGCGAGAGCGAGGGTCAGCGCCGCGACGCCCTTCGTCGTGGAGTAGACGAGGACGAGGGTGTCCTCCTCCCACGGCTCGCGGATCCGGGCGTCCCGGTAGCCGCCCCAGAGGTCCACGACCTTCTCCCCCGCGACATAGGCGGCGCAGGCCGCGCCGAGCTCTCCCCTCTCGGCGAAGTTCCTCCGGAACTCCCTCTCTACCTCCTAGAACCCCGGCGCGACGCCGCCGCCCAGCGGGTACCCGTCTGCCTTCGGCACGGCCCTCACCTCCTCGCGGGCATTATCTCCGGTGGCGGAGAGATATACTCTGCGCGATGGACGAGCGGACGCGGATAAGGCTGACGAAGTACTCGACGAAGGCGGGTTGAGCGTCGAAGTTCGCTCCGGGGGACCTGGAGCAGGCACTCAAGGGGCTCGCCCCGACCGCCGTGGATGGGTTCGTGAGCGGGATGGAGACCCGCGACGACGCCGGGTTCGTCCCGTTCGGCGGCGGCCTGCTCCTGCAGACGGCGGACTTCTTCACGCCCATCGTGGACGACCCGTACCGCTTCGGCCAGATCGCCGCCGCCAACGCGTTTTCGGACGTCTACGCGATGGGCGGCGAGCCCCTGACGGCGATGAACCTCGTCGCCTTCCCGTGCTCGCTCGACCTCGGGATACTGCGCGAGATCCTCGCGGGCGGGCTCTCCAAGATAGAGGAGTCCGGCGCGAGGCTCTGCGGAGGGCACTCCGTCCAGGATGAGGAGCCGAAGTACGGGCTCTCCGTCACCGGCTTCGTCGAGACGGACCGGGTCGTGCGCAACGCGGGCGCGAGGCCGGGCGACGCGCTGGTCCTTACCAAGCCGCTCGGTCTCGGCATCCTCACCACGGCCCTCAAGCGCGACCTGCTCTCCGAGGCCGAGATAGAGGACGCCGTCTCGACCGCCGCCCGCCTGAACAGGGGCGCCCGCGACGCGATGCGGGAGGTCGCACCTTCGGCGGCGACGGACGTGACGGGCTACGGCTTCCTGGGACACCTCTCCGAGATGCTCCTGGCGAGCGGCGTCGGAGCCGTGGTGCGCCTCGGGGACGTGCCGGTCTGGGAGCGGGCCGTCCCGCTCGCCGCTGAGGGCTGCTACCCCGGCGGGCTCAAGAGCAACCGCGAGTACCTGGAGGGGAGCATAACACCGGACGGCGTCTCCCCGAACGACCTCCTGCCGCTCTACGACCCGCAGACGAGCGGCGGCCTGCTGGTGGCGATACCGGCGGATCGAGCGGACCGTTTCGTCGCGCT
>JBFLXF010000225.1:0-4919 GCA_040757515.1 Actinomycetota bacterium | reverse complement strand
CGGCCTTCGCCCGGATGGAGTTCTTCCCCGAGAGCTCCCCGACCGGCGTGCGCCGGGCGTTTCCGACGAGTTCGGGCGCTACGTGCTCGTAGGTGCTCGGGTCCCTGGAGATGCCGTCCACATGCAGTCCGCCCTTGTGGGCGAAGGCGCTCCTGCCGACGTAGGGCCTGTGGGCGTCGGGGGTCAGGTTCATCAGCTCGGCGACGTAGTTGGAGGTCTCGGTGAGCCGCTTTAGCGCCTCGTCGCTTACGACCTTCAGGCCCATCTTGAGCTGCAGGTTGGCGATGGTCGTGACGAGATCGCAGTTGCCGCACCTCTCCCCGACGCCGTTTATGGTGCCCTGCACGTGCGTTGCCCCGGCCTCGACGGCCGCCAGGGCGTTGGCCACCCCGCAGCCGGCGTCGTTGTGGGTGTGGATGCCTATCTCCACCCCCGGGAACTCGCGCGCCGTGCGCGCCACGATCGCCTTCAGCTCGGTCGGGAGCGTCCCGCCGTTGGTGTCGCAGAGCACCAGCGTCGTCGCGCCCGCCTCTGCCGCGGCCCGCAGCACCGAGAGGGCGTGATCCGGGTCCTCCCGGAAGCCGTCGAAGTAGTGCTCGGCGTCGAAGATGACCTCCTTGCCGGCGGCTGCGAGGTAGGCGACCGTGTCCCGGACGCTCTCCAGGTTCGCCTCCGGCGTCGTCCCGAGCACCTTCTCGACGTGCATCCGCCAGCTCTTGGCCACAATGCACGCCACCGGCGCCGAGAGGCGGGCGAGCAGCGTCACCGCCGGGTCATCCTCCGCCCTGCCGCTCGGGCGCCGCGCCCGGGTGAAGGCGACGAGCCTCGCGTTTCGTAGCTCCGAGGCGTCGAAGCCCTCGAAGAACTCCAGGTCCTTCGGATTGGAGGCCGGGAAGCCCGCCTCGATGTAGTGGAGCCCCAAAGAGTCCAGCTCGCGCGCTATGCGGGCCTTGTCCTCGGCGGTCAGGCTCACTCCCTCGCGTTGGGTGCCGTCCCGTAGGGTCGTGTCGAACAGCTTTATGCTCACGTGTTCTCTCCCGCGCCTATGAACTTCCTTACGGCCTCTGCCGCCTCTTGCGTGTTTGTCTCGCCGCCGAGGTCTGGGGTGAGATAGCCTGCCTCTATGGCGGTGGAGACGGATCTCTCTACCGCGCCGGCGATGTCCGGACGACCGAGAGAGTGGCGGAACATCATCGCGGCGGAGAGGATGGTCGCGTAGGGGTTGGCGAGGCCCTGCCCCGCTCTGTCCGGGGCGGAGCCGTGGACGGGCTCGTAGATGCCTGGAGTGCCCGGCTCGCCGATGGAGGCCGATGGGAGCATCCCCATCGAGCCGGGGAGCATCGCCGCCTCGTCGGAGAGGATGTCGCCGAAGAGGTTCTCGGTCAGGATCACGTCGAACCTCCTGGGGTCCCGGATGAGGTGCATCGCCGCCGCGTCCACGAGCACGTGCTCCAGGGCCACGTTCGGGTACTCGCCCGCCACGTCCTCGACGACCCGCCGCCACAGCCGGCTCGTCGCCATCACGTTCGCCTTGTCCACGGAGGCCACGCGTCCCCTGCGTCCCTCGGCCGCCTCGAAGGCCACCCGCGCCACCCGCTCGACCTCCTTGCGCGTGTACACGGAGAGGTCGCTCGCCCTCTCCGCGCCCTCCTCCTTCTCTCCGAAGTACGCCCCGCCCGTGAGCTCGCGCACGATCAGGATGTCCACCCCCTCGATCACCCCGGGCTTGAGGGTCGAGGCGTCCGCCAGCGCGGGCATCGTGGCGACAGGGCGCAGGTTGGCGAAGGCGCCCAGAGACTTGCGGAGCCTGAGAAGACCGGCCTCCGGGCGGACGTCGGCGCGGTCGAAGTCTGGGTGGCCGACCGCGCCGAGCAGGACGGCGTCCGAGGCTCTCGCCCTCTGGAGCGTCTCCTCTGATACGGGCTCGCCCTCCTCGCGGATGGCTGCGCCCCCTATGGGCCGCTCCTCGTAGCGCACCTCCGCTCCGAAGTGATGCGCGGCGGCGTCCACGACCTCTCTGGCGGCCCGGATCACCTCCGGCCCTATCCCGTCTCCCGGCAGCAGCAGCACGTCGAACGAGTCGGCCATCTTACCTCCTAGAACTCCGCCCGCGACTCGAGCCACCCCCCGTCCGCCTGGCCCGAGCGTCCCGGCGACCAACGCCTCTGCCCGGTCCTCTCCGACCGGTCCTGCCTCTTTCCGCAGAGCGCGGACGAACTTCCCCGGCCAGCCCTCGCCGAACCTCTCCAGCTCCGCAGCGGCGGGCAGGAGCAACGGGTTCCGGAGCGCCATCTGCTCCCCGGCGTTCGCCCCTCCCGCCCCGCTACGGCGCTACCTTCGCCGTGTTCCACGGGGACTTCACCCGTCCTGTGGCGTAGACGTTCGCCGCCCGCACGTAGGCCCGCGCCGCAGCCTCCACCACGTCCTGGCTGAGACCGCGACCGGCGTACTCGGTGCCCTCGAACTCCACCGAGACCCGCACCTCGCCGAGGGCGTCCTTGCCGCCGGTGACGGCGTCGATGCGGAAGTCCGTCAGGCGGCCCTTTATCCCGGTTGCGGCGTCTATCGCGCGGAAGACCGCGTCCACCGGCCCCTCGCCTTCGGCCTCCGCCTCGAAAGTGCCCTGCTCGGCGTGCGAGATCTTCACGGCGGCCCGGCTCTGGCGGCCCGTCGCCGCCACCACCCGGAACGACTCGAGCACGAACTTGCCCTCAAAGGAGCCCACCTCGTCGGCGGCTATCGCCAAGGGGTCCGCCGCCGACACGTTCTTCTTGTGGTCGGCGACCTCCTTGAAGCGCACGAAGGCCCGCTTGAGAACGTCGCCCTCCAGCGTGTAGCCGAGCTCCTGCAGGGCCTCCTTGAGCGCGTGGCGTCCGGAGTGCTTGCCGAGGAAGATGTTCGTCCCTTCGAGTCCGATGTCCTCCTTCGTCATGATCTCGAAGGTGCGCCGGTCCTTGAGCACGCCGTCCTGGTGGATCCCCGACTCGTGCAAAAAGGCGTTGCGCCCGACGACCGCCTTGTTCGGCGGCACCTCGTAGCCGGTCAGGTTCGAAACCAGGCGGCTAGTGTTCGCGAGCTGGCGCGTCTCTATGCCGACCTCTACGCCGTAGTGGTCGCCGCGCGTCTTGAGCGCCATCACGACCTCCTCCAGCGAGGCGTTGCCGGCGCGCTCCCCGATGCCGTTGACGGCCACCTCCACCTGCCGCGCCCCGACCTCGACCCCGGCGAGGCTGTTCGCCACCGCCATACCCAGGTCGTCGTGGCAGTGGACGGAGAGCACGCGCTCCGAGAGCGCCGGGACCCGCCGCTGCAGCTCCTTGAGGAACGCCGCGAACTCCACCGGCGTCGTGTAGCCGACGGTGTCGGCGATGTTGATTACGTCCGCCCCCGCCTCCACCGCCGCTGCGACCACCTCGGAGAGGTAGCCGATGTCCGTGCGCGTGGCGTCCATCGGGGAGAACTCCACGTTCTCGCAGAGGCTCTTGGCGAAGGCGACCGCCTCGCCGGCGCGGTTCAGGATCTCCTCGCGGGTCGAGCGCATCTGGTGCTCGATGTGCAGGTCGCTGGTGCCGACGAAGGTGTGTATGCGCGGCCTATCGGACCACTTTACGGCCTCCCAGGCTCGCTCGATGTCCTCCCGGTGGATGCGGGCGAGCCCGGCGATGCGCGGGCCCTTCACCTCGGCGGCGATCCGGGATACCGATTCGAAGTCGCCCTCGGAGGTGATCGGGAAGCCCGCCTCGATGATGTCCACGCGCAAACGCGCGAGCTGGTGGGCTATCTCCACCTTCTCCTCGACCGACAGGGAGATGCCCGGCGACTGCTCGCCGTCGCGAAGGGTGGTGTCGAAGATCTCTACTCGACGCATCGTCTCTCGTCCTCCTACGTTGCTAACCTGGAAAGGGTGCGGCTCTCTCTGGTGGCTCTGGTGGCCGCGGGCAGCCCGGCTCTAGCGGCCGGGGCGGGTAATTCGCCCGGAGGCCACCCTGGTTAGTCGTAGGATCTCTGAGGAGACGAACGTCATCGGAGGCGGCAGTATCTCAGCCGGCGGCGCGCTGTGCAACCTCTACCGGCACCGTCCATCCCGCGTAGGCGTCCCAGTCGCCGCGGGCGGCCCTGAAGTACAGCTCCTGCAGCCTCTCGGCGATGGGGCCTATGCTACCCGTGCCGATGGGCCGGTCGTCTATCTCGACGACGGGCGCGATCTGGAAGCCGGTGCCGGTGAGGAAGACCTCGTCTGCGGCGTAGAGCTCGGTGCGGCCCACGTCACGCTCCTCGGTCTTCATCCCGAGTTCCCGCTCGGCCAGCTCCATGACCGCATCGCGCGTGATGCCCTCCAGGATGTCCGCCGTGACCGGCGGGGTTATGAGGCCGCCCTTGCGCACCAGGAAGATGTTGGCCGCGCTCGCCTCGGAGACGAACCCATCCTGGGTGAGGAAGATCGCCTCGTCGTAGCCCGCCCGGTGCGCCGCGTCCACCGCGAGCGCCGTGTTGATGTACGAGCCGGTCAGCTTGGCGCGCGCCGGGATGGCGTTGTCCGGCGTTCTGCGCCACGAGGAGACGACGCAGCGCAGCCCCGTCAGCTCCACGTAGTTGCCCATCGGGACCGTGAAGATGGAGAGCTCGGGTTCGAGGGCCAGCTTCACCCCGATGGACTCGGTGGCCTTGTAGGCGAGCGGCCGGATGTAGGTGTCCTCGCGCGGGGCGTTGCGCCTGAGTATCTCCAGCGTGATCTCGCACAGCTCGTCCACCGTGTGCGGCAGCTCGATGTGCAGCACCCGGCAGCTCTTCTCGAACCGCTCGTAGTGCTCGCGCATCTTGAGGACCTGCAGCGTCCCCTTCCTCTCGTTCCAGTACGCCCGGATGCCCTCGAAGACACCGGTGCCGTAGTTGAGGGCGTGAGTAGCCGGTGAGAGCTT
>JBFLXF010000224.1:0-4922 GCA_040757515.1 Actinomycetota bacterium | reverse complement strand
TCGGCGTAGTCCTCAAGCAGGATCTGGCTGAAGCCCTCGATGCTTCTCAAGGGGGCTCTCAGGTCGTGGCTGACCGAGTAGCTGAACGCTTCGAGCTCTCTGTTTGTGCCCTCAAGCTCCCGGTTGGCGTCTTCGAGGTCGCGTCTGGCGCGCTCGGCATGGGTGCGGCTGCGCACGAGCATCCAGGTGATGCCGAAAAGCATGAAGCTCACGGCGATGCCGTTTGCGAGCACGAAGAGAGGAAGATCTCTTTGGGCGTTCTGCTCGAAGGCCGGAAGGGTGGAGAAGTAGAGGGTCCACTCGCGCCCGGCGACCTCTATCCTCCGTTCGGTCTCGAAGAGAGAGCGCTCCTCCTCGTCTCCGGCGCGCCGCACCCCGTCTTCATCGTAGAGCAACGACCCCGCACCCACACTGCCGTCGTAGACCTCGAAGTCTATGCCGGGATCGAAGGAGGGATCGAAGACGCCGTCGAGCAGGCCGCCCACCTTGGCGGTGGAGCCGCCGAACGGCGGTATCTCGGCCACCTTAAACTTCCCAAAGACAAAGCCTCGCAGAGCCTCCCGGCGCGCGGTCACCGTCTCCGGTTCACGCTCCTCCCGGTAGACCGGCAGGTAGACCGTGAAGCCCTTCAGGAGTCTCAGGTCCGCGCCCGAACCGGGCGGGGCCTCGGTGCGTATGTAGGCGAGGCCCGTGGCCTCCGGGCGCCCTGTGTCCCGGGCTCGAGCCATCGCCTCCATGTCCTGCGGGTCCGCGCGAAGGTTCTCGCCGAGCAGCGTCTCGTTGGCACCGTCGGAGGGACCGATAAAGAGCACCGGGAAGCTCACCCGCCCCCCACGGCCCGCCTCCAGATCCGCCCCCGAAAC
The DNA here is from genome assembly GCA_040757515.1 of Actinomycetota bacterium. Lineage (GTDB taxonomy): Bacteria > Actinomycetota > Rubrobacteria > Rubrobacterales > Rubrobacteraceae > JBFLXF01. Next base: position 4,059 of record JBFLXF010000224.1, on the reverse strand, counting down.
GCCCAGAGAGCGGGCCTCGCGCACGAACCTCTCCCGGCTCTCCGGCGTAACCTTCGCGGCATACCCGAGCGCCTGCAAACCCTCGAAGCGCTGCCCGGGCTCGATCCCCTCGACATAGCTCTCCCACTCCCTGCGCATCACGGAGTCGCTGGCGAAGAAGAGGGCACGAGCCCCGAACATGGCGTCCAGGTAGGCGTCCGTGCGGCGGTCTATGGCCGACTCGGTAGCGCGGACCGTCTCCTCGAAGCGCACGCGGTTCTGTTCTTCGACGGTCTGCGCTACGTATCGCCAGGCGAGCACGCTGAGCAGGAGCGAGACGGCGAGCACCCCGTAGGAGGGCCACGCCCTCCTCAGATGACCGCCCAGCCGCCGCAACGCGGCCTCGAAACGCTCCATCAGAGACGCCTCCCGGGCCCCGCCTCGCGGACCGGCGCCCCGCTCTCCAGACTCTCCGCCTCTATCAACCCGGTCCTTCTCGGAGGCGCAGCACGCCTCAGACGTCGGCCACGAGGCTGCCACCCTCAACGGGCCGGTCGCGACGCCCGGCAGCGAACCCGGCCCTACTCCTCTAACCATTCAATTGTACCGCCGAGCGGCGGCCCGCGACAGACCGCTTGCGCCCCGGCGGTTTGCCCCTACAATTGGGTGCCGCATGCACGCTGAGGAAGGACCGCAGGAGCGTTGAGAACAGAGATCCCGCACCGGCTCAGGCGTCTGCCGGAGCTGGCGTACAACCTGTACTGGACATGGGCTCCGGAGGCGCGCCGGCTCTTCGAGCGGCTCGACCCCGGGCTCTGGGAGGCGACCGAGCACAACCCGGTTCGCCTGCTGAACGAGACCGCGAGGCTGGAGGCGGCGGCCGAGGATGCAGGGTTCGTGGACGCCTACCACCTCGTGCTGCGCGATCTCGATGGGTACCTGAGCAGGCGCGACACCTGGATGACGCACGTCTACCCGGACTTCCCCGGCCAGGTGGCCTACTTCTCCGCCGAATTCGGGCTGCACGAGTCGCTACCGATCTACTCCGGCGGCCTCGGCGTGCTCGCGGGCGACCACGTCAAGAGTGCCTCGGACCTCGGGGTGCCGCTCGTCGGTGTCGGCATCCTCTACGCCCAGGGCTACTTCCGCCAGCGCCTGAACGCCGAAGGGCGTCAGGAGGAAATCTACGAGCCCTTCCGCGCCGGGGAGCGCCCCCTGCTGCCCGCGCGCGACCCGGACGGCGCGGAGGTGGTGGTGAGCGTGGAGCTCCCCGGACGCGAGCTCTACCTGAAAGTCTGGAGGGTGGAGGTCGGGCGGACGGCGGTGCTGCTGCTCGACGCGGACATCCCGGAGAACTCTGAGGAAGACCGCGCGCTCACCGCCCGGCTCTACGGAGGAGGGCAGCGGACGCGGATCGTGCAAGAGATCATACTCGGCATAGGTGGCGTGCGCGCGCTGCGCGCCATCGGCCTGCGCCCGGCGGTCTTCCATATGAACGAGGGCCACGCCGCATTCCTCGGCCTGGAGAGGATGCGCGAGATGGTCGCCGCCGGAGCCTCCTTCGAGGTGGCGCGCGAGAGGGTCGCCGGAACCTCGGTCTTCACCACCCACACCCCGGTCCCCGCCGGCCACGACGCCTTCCCGCCGGACCTCTTCTGGGAGCACATGAGCGCCTGGCCCGCGAGCCTCGGGACCGACGAGGAGGGACTGTGGCGGCTCGGCCACAAAGAGGAGGAGTGGGGTCCGACGTTCAACATGACCGTGCTGGCGTTCGCGCTCTCGCGCGGGCACAACGCCGTCTCCGAGCTGCACAGGGACGTCTCTCTCGACATGTGGCGCTACCTCTTCCCGACGCAGGACGGGCGCAGACCGGAGCCCATCGTCCATGTCACGAACGGCGTCCACACCTGGAGCTGGCTCGCCGATGAGATGGGAGAGCTCTTCGACGAGCGCTCCGGCGGCAGGGCGTGGCGGACGAACCCCGACGACCCCGCCGCGTGGTCCTTCGTCGCCGAGATACCGCCCGAGGAGCTGTGGGAGACGCACCTCCGTCTCAAGGAGGGGATGCTGCGCTTCGTCGCCGGCAGGCTCGAGCGCGCCTCCGGGCCCGCAGGCTCCGTGGAGGGGGAGCGCGACGTGCTCACTTTAGGCTTCGCGAGGAGGTTCGCCACCTACAAGCGGGCGACCCTCCTGCTGAGGGACCTGGATCGGCTGCGCCGCATCGCCGGCGATCCCGAGATGCCGGTGCGGTTCGTCTTCTCCGGCAAGGCGCACCCGGCCGACGAGCCGGGCAAGGACTTCATCCAGGCCCTCCACCGGGCCGCGATGGAGCGCGGTCTGGAGGGACGCCTGATCGTGCTCGAAGACTACGACATGAACGTCGCCCGCCACCTCGTGCAAGGCGTGGACGTGTGGCTGAACAACCCGAGGAGGCCGCTGGAGGCTAGCGGCACCTCCGGCCAGAAGGCCTCGCTAAACGGCGCCCCGAACTTCAGCGTGCTCGACGGCTGGTGGCGCGAGGCCTACGACGGCACGAACGGCTGGGCGATAGGCGAGGAGAGAGAGTATCCGAGCCCCGAGGAGCAGGACGCCGCCGACGCCGACTCTCTCTACCGCACATTGGAGGAGGAGATCGTCCCGCTCTACTACGACCGCGACGTGCGCGGCGTCCCGTGGGGCTGGGTCGGGGTGATGAAGCGCGCGATATCCACCGTCGCCCCCACGTTCTCGACGCAGCGCATGGTCCGCGACTACGTCCACCGCCTCTACGTCCCCCGCGCGCGGCAATTCGCGCGCCGCCCCTAACGACCGCCGGCGAGACTCAGGGCAGGAGCCCGCGACGCCCGATGCCGAGCATCGCCCGGAAGGAGTCTGTGAGCCGTTCGCGGGCCTCGGGCAGCCCAGAGTTCAGCCAGCCCTGCAGCTCGGCCGCGGCCCGCCGGTGTGCCCTCTCGAAGTCCGGGTCGCCGTAGCTCCGGGGGAGGCACTCCAGCGTACGCTGGCGGGCGCGCAGCCCCAGAGTCAGGGCGTCCAGATCGGCGAAGGCACGCCTGTCGAGCCAGATCTCCTGCCGCGCATAGTACCGCTCGAGCTCGTCTATCGCCCGCTCGATCTCCTTGACCGGCAGCTCTTCCGACGGTCCGGGGTCGCGCACGTAGGCGAGCGCCGCCTCGAACGCCTCCTCGACCGAGACGAGCATGAGCTGCACGCGCTCGACCACCTCGACGCGACGCCCGTAGGCGACCTCGTGCTCCGTCCGCTTCCTGGCGAAGTAGTACCCGAGCACGCTGCCGATGCCGACGGAGACCAGGTACGAGAGGGCGCCGAAGGCCGGGTTCGAGAGCGCTCCCACCCTCAGAGACCCCCGTTCCCCGAGCGCGGAGGGTGTATCACGCCGATCACCCTCCCCTGCACCAGCGCCTCCTCCGCGGGTACGACCAGGTCCTCGTGCTCCCCGTTCTCCGGCCTGAGTCTCAAGTTCTCCCCCTCCCTGTAGAGCCGCTTGACCGTCACCTCCTCCCCACCCCGCAGCAGCACCACCGCCACCGACCCGTCGGGCGGGGCGTCATCCTCCTCCACTACCAGTAAGTCCCCGTCCTCGATCCTCGCCCCCACCATGCTCCGCCCCGTGGACCTGAGCAGGTACCGCCGCCTCCCGGAGCGCGACCACAGCAGATCCGCCACCGGCGAGTAGCCCTCCTCCACCGGCACAGCCTCGAGCCCCCGCCCCGCAGCGACCCGCCCAAGAAGCGGCATCCTTCCCGCCGCCTCCCAGCCCCGCTCCGTCAGCCGCGCCGTCTTCGCCCGCCTCCCCTCGCGCCGCAGATACCCCTCCTCCTCCAGCCTCCCGAGGTGGTAGTGAGCCGTCTGCGAGCTCCTCAGCCCCGCCTCGGCCGCCACCTCGCGTACGCTCGGCGGCGCCTCCCCCACCGCCTCCCGGCGCGCCAGATACCGCAGTATCCGCAACCTCCTCGGGTGCAAATCCTCGCCCATCCCGAAGACACAATAGCGCAGTTCGCTCGCCATATCAAACAAATGTTTGATAACGTAAACGAGAGAGGAGGGGGGCCCCCGGGGGAC
>JBFLXF010000223.1:0-4924 GCA_040757515.1 Actinomycetota bacterium | reverse complement strand
GGAGCTTCGAGAGGCCTGAAGAGGTGCCTGGCTACCGCATACTGCAGAGCCGGCGCGACGACCGGGAAGGAGTACGCATTCTGCGGCTGCTGGTAGACACCGGAGCGAGCGGCGAGCGCGGCTTCGAAGCCATAACCCGGGACATAAAGGCTCGTTACGCGAGTTATGACCTCGTCTCCGTGGAGTTCACCGACTCCTCCACCCTCCTCGACTACAACGGTGGCGCCCTCATCTTCAACACGCCCAAAGGCGCCGCGCAGACGGGTTACGTCTACGGCCCGCCCAACAACCACGGCTACCTGGTGAGCGCCGCAGACTAAGCGACGCCCCGGTTGACATGTACCCCGGATTGGTATGACAATGCAGGGATGAAAGGGAAGGTTCGCCGAGCGAAGCTCAGGGACCGGGCGGCCGGGGAGTTATTGGAGATGATTCTGTCGAGCGGGTTGAGTCCTGGGGAGCGTTTGCCTCCGGAGCGGGAGTTGTGCGAGCGGCTGGGGGTAAGCCGCACGGTCGTGCGCGAGGCGTTGAACCTGCTGGAGGCAAGGGGGCTCGTGAGCATCGAGCACGGCAGGGGGGCTGTGGTAAGCGGGGGTGATGTGCGGGCGGTGCGCGAGACGCTGGGGTTGCTCCTGCGCGTCCATCCCGGCACGCTTTGGGAGCTGTTGGAGGTAAGGAAGGTCTTGGAGGTCGAGATCGCGGGTCTCGCCGCCGAGCGCGCCGGTCCGGAGGATGTGGAGGCGATGCGGGCGGAGATCGAGAAGATGCGCGCCACCATAGAGAAACCGGAGGGCTACGTGGACGCCGACGTTGCGTTCCACGCTCTGCTCGCGCGCGCGGCGCGCAACGGCGTCCTGCTCACGATGCTCGATCCCGTAGTGGACCTGTTGCGCGAGAGCCGCCGGGTGAGCGCCGCGCGCCCGGGGAACGCGGAGCGGGCGCTCGTCGAGCATGAGCGGATACTGGAGCGCGTCGAGGACAAAGACGCCGAAGGAGCCCGGCGGGAGATGCGCGTCCATATCGCCAACACCGCCAGGGACATCGAGGCGGCGCTCGGCGAGGGAGGGCCACTCACGAGAGAGATGCCTCTGGGCGAGGGCGCGTGAGGGCGCGCGAGTTGATCTCCGGGCTCGGCCTGCCCGGAGATCGGGCTCTCGATGCTGAAACGCTACTACCCGGACGCGGAGACGACCCCAAAGGGCGCGAGCTTCCCCGGCATCCCGGCTTCGACGGAGGAGGGCTGATGAAGATAACGCACGCCGAGACCTTCGTCGTCGGCACCGACTGGCGCAACCTCACCATCCTGCGGCTCCACACCGACGAGGGCCTCACGGGCCTCGGCGAGGCGCGGATGGTGAACCACACCGACGCCCTGCTCGGCTACCTCAACGAGGCGGCGCCGCGGCACGTGATCGGACACGACCCCTTCCGCATCGAAGAGCTGGTAAGGAGGCTCTCCCGCGACGACTTCTCCCGCGCGGGCGAGGTGATGAGCAGCGGCATCGCCGCCTTCGAGCTGGCCTGCTGGGACATCGTCGGCAAGGCGCTGGGGCGCCCGGTCTACGACCTGCTCGGCGGCCCCGTACGCGAGAGGGTGAAGGCCTACGCCAACGGCTGGTACCGGGTCGAGAGGGAGCCCGAGGAGTTCCACGCAGCCGCCGGGAAGGTCGTCGAGAGGGGCTACAGGGCGCTCAAACTCGACCCGTTCGGCCCCGGACACTACGAGCTGGAGCGCGAGGAGAAGCTGCGGGCGGTAGCGCTCGTGGAGGCGGTCAGGGACGCGGTGGGACCGCAGACGGAGATCCTCCTGGAGATGCACGGCCGCTTCTCGCCGGCCACCGCCATCGAGATGGCGAGGATGCTCAAGCCCTACGGGCTCGGGTGGGTCGAGGAGCCGGTGCCGCCGGTAAATCTCAAAGCGCTCAAGAAGGCCGCCGAAGGCATCCCGGCCGGCGTCCCGGTGGCGACCGGGGAGCGCATCCACCAGAGAGGCGAGTACCGGGAGCTCTTCGAGCTACAGGCCGCCGACGTCATACAGCCGGACATAAGCCACATCGGAGGGTTGCTCGAGACCAGGAAGCTCGCCGCATGGGCCGACGCCTACTACGTGACCGTCGCGCCGCACAACGTCGGTGGCCAGATCAACACGGCCGCCGCACTCCATCTGGCCGCGTGCACCACGAACTTCCGCATCCAGGAGTACTTCAACGACTTCGCCGACCCCTGGGTGAAGCAGACGGCCACGGGCCTTCCGGAAGTGGTGGACGGCTACTTCTCCTTGCCGCAGGGCTCGGGTCTGGGCGTAGAGCTCGACGAGGAGGTGGTGGAGGCGCATCCCAAGCGGGACGTGCACTTCAACCTCTTCGCGGAGGGCTGGGAGCTGCGCGGAGAGGAGGCTCCGGAGCGTTGAGCGATCTCTCGGGCAAGAGAGCGCTGGTGACGGGGGCCGGGATCGGGATCGGCCGAGGCATCGCGGTGGAGCTCGCCCGCCGGGGCGCATCGGTCGCCGTGCATTACCCGCCGTTCGAAGGCAGCGCCGGTGAGACTGTCGCGCAGATAGAGAAGCTCGGCGCCCGAGCCTCGACCGTTGCCGGCGACCTGCGCAGCGTCTCCGAGTGCGAGCGCGTGGTGGACGAGGCCGCGGAGGCTCTCGGAGGCCTCGACGTGCTGGTGAACAACGCGGGCGTGACGCGGTCCCTGGACTTCCTCGACACGGATGAGGAGGTCTACGACGAGATGTTCGACCTGAACGTGAAGGGCTCCTTCTTCTGCGCCAGGCGCGCGGTGCCGTTCATGCTGGAGGCAGGCGGAGGCAGCATCGTGAACATCACCTCCATCCACGGCGGCGCCGGCTTCCCGCGCCACGCCGCCTACGCAGCCACGAAGGGAGCCCTGATCTCCTTTACCCGCTCCCTGGCCATAGAGCTGGCACCCCACAGGGTCCGGGTCAACGCCATCGGACCCGGCATCATCGAGGTGCCCCGCTACTTCGAGATGCCGGGATACACCACCGGGTTCGGCAACACCCTGGTTCCCTGGGGCCGCGTCGGAAAACCAGAGGACGTCGCACCCGCCGTCGCCTTCCTCGCCAGCGACGCCGCCGACTTCGTCACCGGCCAGATCCTCTACGTGGACGGCGGCACCAACGCCCGTATGGGCCTCTGGTGGGAACAGCAAGAAGAGCCACAGTAGCGGCGCTTGACACAAGTCCAAATTGGTATGACAATGGCTGCGGGAAGAAGGAGTCCGGGCAAGATCCCGGGGAGAGCAGGGGTGAAGATGGGCGACGACGGTTCCGCATTGGGTGGTGCTCGCGGCTACAGGCTTGGGCGGCGGGAGTTTCTGGCGGGAGGTGCGCTGGCTTCTGCGGCTCTGTTGCTCGGCGGTTGCAGGCGCGAGGAGGCGGCGCAGCAGGGAGAAGGTGGCGGAGGAGCGGGGAACTTCCCGGAGACGCCGGAGTACAACTTCGTCTTCGTCAACCATGTGACCACGAATCCGTTCTTCACACCCACACAGTACGGCATCGAGGACGCGCAGGCGCTGGTCGGGACGAGGTCTCAGTGGACGGGATCCGAGACCTCGAACGTGCGGGAGATGGTGGACGCGATGAACACGGCCATCTCCGGCAACGCCGACGGGATCGCGGTCTCCATCGTGGACCCGCAGGCTTTCAACGACCCGATACAGCGGGCGCTGGACCAGGGGATACCGGTCGTGGCGTACAACGCCAACGGCGAGGGGCGCGGGACGAACCCGGCTCTGGCGTACATCGGGCAGGACCTCTTCCTCTCCGGGGTGGAGATGGGCAAGAGGATCGTGGACCTCGTCGGCGAGGGGCGGGTGGCGCTCTTTATCGCGACGCCGGGCCAGCTCAACATCCAGCCGCGGATAGACGGCGCGATCCAGGCGATAGAGGACTCCGGGGCGAACATCGAGTACGAGGAGATCGCCACCGGCGCCGAGCTGCCGGAGGAGCTCAACAGGATCGACTCCTACTACCAGGGGCACAAGGACATAGACGGCATGTTCGCCGTGGACGCCGGCAGCACCCAGGGCGTGGCGCAGGTGATGGAGAAGTACAACCTCGCAGAGCAGGGGGTGAGCGCCGGCGGCTACGACCTCTTGCCCAAGACCCTCCAGCTCATCAAGGAAGGGCACATGGACTTCACCATAGACCAGCAGCCATACCTGCAGGGCTTCTACCCGGTGATACAGCTCTTCCTGTACAAGATCTCCGGCGGCCTTACCGGACCGGCGGAGACGAACACGGGGCTGCTCTTCGTCACGCAGGACGAGGTAGACCAGTACCTGCAGACCGAGTCCCGCTACGAGGGCGACTCGGAGCAGCAGAAGGTACTGGAACCGGCCTCATAGCTGGTCATGTCCCAGGACGCGACCGCCAGAGGAGCAGGCAAGGCCGGTCCTTCGTCGCGCCTGTTCGGATTCCTGCTGAGGCGGCCCGAGATCAGCATCTTCGCCGTCGCCGTCGCGCTGGTCGCCTACTTCTACCTCCGCAACCCCGTGTTCCTCACGGCCGGCAACGTGCGCACCATCTCCCAATTCGTCGCCCCCACGGCGATTGTTGCCATCGGGCTGGTGATGGTCATGATACTGGGCGAGATCGACCTCTCCGTCGGGCAGGCGTTCGGGTTCGCCCCCATCGTGATGTGGATCGCCTACGAGCAGTTTCTTTTGGTCCTGCCGCTCGCGGTCCTGATAGGCCTGCTCGCGACAGCTTTCGTCGGCTTCATTAACGGGGCGATCCGGGTCTATCTCGGGGTGCCGTCGTTTGTCGTCACTTTGGGAATGTTCTTCCTGCTCGGGGGGCTGAACGTCATACTGACCGACGGCTTCCCCAAGCCCGCGCCCGAGGAGAGCACGCTCAAGTCGGCTCTGGGCGCCTATCCTTACTCCGGCATACTCT
>JBFLXF010000222.1:0-4929 GCA_040757515.1 Actinomycetota bacterium | reverse complement strand
TTCTCCGGCTCCTCGGTCCCGTCCAACTGTGCGATGAGGGTGGGGATCTCCCTCCAACCCGTGGAGACCCGGGTAGTCAGGCGCACGGTGGGAGGTGTGGGTCCTTCCAGGGACTCGCGCAGGAGCTTCGCCCCGGCCGCCCCTACGGAGACCATGGGGACGCGCGGCAGATCGCGGCGGGTCTCCGGCGTGGGCGAGCCCCAGAGGGTGGAGACGATCATCTCGTGGACATGCTCGTCGGCGTTTGCGAACACGCACGCGGCGGCCCCGGCTTCTTCGGCGGTTCGAGCCTTACCCGGGATCGCTATACCCTCCACGAGCACGGCCTTGCCCCGAACGTCCTTTCCGGAGTAATCCTGCCAGGTCCCGCTCCCGGCGTAGACGAGGGGCAGTTCCAATCCGCCCTCCGGCGTCCCTGGCGCCATAGAGTGGGTGATGGCGGGCACCTCGGTACCATCGACGGTGAGTTCGGCGTGCTCGGGAAGGCTGATGTAGGCCCAGCCCGTGTAACGAGTGGTCTCCAGTCCCAGGTCGGCCAGCACACCCTCCACGTAGTCGAAGGAAGCACGCTCCTCTTCCGTGCCGGAGAGCCTTACCCACCGAGCTATGGCCTCGGTGTCCGACATTAGCCTCTCGGATGATACGGATCCGACGATCTGGTCTTCTACGTCGCTCAGTTCTCTCATGTGTACGTTCTCTCCTGGTTCGAATGTCGCTTCCGTTCCAGTGTTCGCGCCCGGCTAAAGCGTCTCCATGAGGCGGGCTACCAGAGCCGCTCGCAGGGGTATGCTGGCCACCTCGACGTGTTCGTCGGTGGCGTGGGCACCGCCGCCCACGGCGCCCAGCCCGTCCAGCACCGGTACGCCCAGGTCGGCGCAGAGGCAGCCGTCGCTGGCGCCCCCGGCCAGCCCCTCCTTCAGCTCGAAGCCTATGTCAGCTGCCAGCCGGCGGGCGTGGTCAAAGAGCTGCGCGATCTTCTCCGTCCGCTCCATCGGGGGCCAGATTATCCCCCCTTCGACATCGATCTTCGCCTCCGGGTGGTGGGTTTGTAGATTGGAGATGACCTTGTCCATGCGGTCCGCCTCCGCCCGAGCCACGGTACGGACGTCCACCTCAGCCGAGGCCTCGGCGGCGATCACGTTGTAGCGCGTGCCGCCGCTTACCACGCCGACGTTGACCGTCGTCCCCGTTTCCGGGTTCGCATAGCCGTGGAGTTCCAGGATCAGACGCGCCATCTCCTCTATGGCGCTGATGCCTCCCTCGGGGTCGAGGCCCGCGTGGGACGGGCGCCCGGCGACTCGGATTTTGTAGCGCCCCACGCCCTTGCGAGCGGTCTTGAGCGCGCCGTCGAGGCTGGGTTCGAGGACGAGCACGGTGGCGGCCCGGAGAGCCTCGCGCTCGATAAGGGCGCGCGAGCTGGGGCTGCCTATCTCCTCGTCCGAGTTACAGAGGAAGGTGAGCGACCGGTCCACCCCGAGGACTTCGTGAAGGGCTCTCACGGCCCAGAAACCTTGCACGAGGCCGCACTTCATATCGAACACGCCGGGTCCCGTCGCCACGCCGCTCTCCACACCGAACGGCATCACCTTTGAGGTGCCCGCGGGCCAGACAGTATCGTAGTGACCGAGGAGCATCAGCGGCGGGGCGCCGTCTTCCTCGCCCCACCGGATCAGGACGTGATCGCCGGAGCCAGCAGCGGGTATTATCTCGGCCCGTCCGCCCGCCGCAGAGACGGCGTAGTCCGCAAGGAAGCGCGAGAAACCGTCCAACAGGTCTTTGTCTGTAGAGGGAGTCTCCCATTCCACGAAGGCGCGGAGGTCATCGAGTATCCGGTCCTGGTGCTCGCGGAAGAATTTCACTAACGGATCCAACGGTGGAATCCTCCTTTCCGGTGCGCTGCCAGGAGCATCCTAGTCGCGAAGCGTGCGTCCTGCGGAATAGCCGCCGTCCACGAAAAGCGTCTCTCCCGTGACATACGATGCCGAGGCCAGGTAGAGGACGGCTTCGGCGATCTCCCGTGGCTCACCGGGGCGCGCCAGCGGTATGCGGGCTATCTTGCGGCGGTGCTCTTCCCGGCCCTGCTCCGTCGAAGTCAACTCTGCCACTCCCGGTGTCTCCACTAGCCCAGGGGCGACGGCGTTCACGCGTATGCCGTGCTCCGCCCATTCGACGGCGAGGACCTTGGTCAGCATGATCAGGGCCGCTTTGGATGCGCAATAGTGAGCTACCCCAGGCCGGGCCACTACCCCCGCGGACGACGCGACGTTTACGATGCTACCCGCACGCCCGTTGCTTACCGCCCATCGGGCCATCTCCTGCGAGCAGAGGAACGGCACGCGCAGGTTTATGCCGAAGACGCGGTCCCACTCGCCGCGAGAAATCTCGAGAGCAGGGGTAGACGGGAAGATCCCGGCGCAGTTGACGAGCACATCAACGGACCCGAACCTCTCGACCGCGGCTTCGACGATCTTTGCGGGGGCGTCGTCCTCGGTCAGGTCTATTCCCAAAGCCAGCACCTCTCCCTCGAGTCGGGAGCATGCGTCTCGGACGCCCTCGGAGTTCAGATCTACTCCGACCACCCGCGCGCCAGCCCCCGCCATGCTCTCCGCGATGCTACGTCCGATGCCACTCGCGGCGCCGGTGACCACTGCGACCTTTGCTGCAAGCTCCGGTTCGTTCATGGCTTGCGTCCTCAGGTCTCCCGTAGAGGCTCACGGTAGGTCTCTTTCATCCTGAAGACGACGATGAGCGTGACTACCGCCGCGGCGATCAGGTAAAAGGTCGGTGAAAGGTTACTACCGGTTCTGGAGATGAGGAACGTGGCTATGAACGGGGCCGTCCCCCCAAAGAGGGCCACGGCTAGGTTGTAGCTGATGCCCAGAGCACTGTAACGCACATTAGTTGGGAACATCTCAACGAGTGCGGCCGGCCCGGGCCCGGAGAACAGGGAGATGATGACCCCGAACAATACCTGGCCCAGGATGATCAGCGCGAGTACCTGGGTCCCGATAAGCAAGAAGAGCGGGTACGTCAGCACAGCGATAAGGGCAGAAAAGCCGATCAAGAGGGGCTTGCGTCCGATGCGGTCCGAGAGCATACCCGTAAACGGGATCAGAACCATGAGCACCACGAGTCCTATGGCGTTGGAGATCAGGGCCTGCGAGAGCGGGAGCCCCAGGGTCGAAGAGACGTAGGTCGGCATATACGTGAGCAGGATGTAGTAGGAGACGGTCCAGGCCATGGTGAACCCTATCGCAGTGAGCGCGGCCCCGCGGTGCGTGGTCAAGGACTGCTTTACGGGGGCACTCTCCACCTCGTGCTTGGCCTCTATCTTCCTGAATTCGGGCGTGTCTTCGAGCCGCAGCCTCAGGTAAAGCCCAACCGCACCGAGCACCGCGCCGAATATGAAGGGTATCCTCCAGCCCCAGGCGTTGAGCGCTTCCTCCGACAGGATGAGACCGAGCAGACCGCCCATTCCCGAGCCCGTCAAGAGGCCGGCCACTATGCTGAACTGCTGCCAGCTGCCGTAAAGCCCTCGCTTGCTCGAGGGCGCGTACTCCACCATGAAGGAGGCCGCTCCGCCCCACTCCCCACCGGCAGAGAAGCCCTGCAACAGACGCGCAAAGACCAGCAAGATCGGCGCCAAGACCCCGATCTGTCCGTACCCCGGTAACACGCCGATCAGCATGGTGGCAACCCCCATCATTATGACGGCTGTCGCCAGCGCGCCCCGGCGCCCTAGCCGGTCCCCATAGTGGCCGAACACAAACGCTCCCAGCGGGCGCATAAAGAACGCCACAGCGAACACAGCGAACGTAGCCAGCAGCGAAGCCACCGGGTCGTCCGATGGAAAGAACTGAGTTGCTATCGCAGCGGCAAAGAAACCGTAGACCGAGAAATCGTACCACTCAACGAAGTTGCCTATGGCACCCGCCGTGACAGCCCTCCTGGCTTCCCCACGTCCGGCTCTCTCCATCCTGACTCCTCTCTTTCCGCACCGGCCTCCGGAGAGACCGTGCTACCCTTCTGACCGAACCATTTGATTCATACAACCCCTCGAATCGAACCAAACGATTCAACGATATTCTATGTAAGCGTCGTATCTAGGTCAAGAGAGAATCGAAGGCGCCACCGAAATGTCGGTTTGGCTGAGTCAGCACGGGTGGCGCCGTCGGCTACACAGGGCCTTGCTGCGCTTAGCCTTCCAAGAAAAAGCCCTGCTCTCTCTTGAATCGGTCGGTCGTTTCCAGTCGCCGGCGGGTCTCTTCTGGGGAGACAGCCGCGACCTCCGCCACCAAGGCCTCAAGGACCGCCACGGGAGCGACCATGCTCCAGTGGAAGCGGGCGCTCTCCGTGGCAGCTACAAGCACATGATCCGTCCCTCTCAGGAAGTCGTGAGAGGCGGTGTCCGTGACGACTATGGTCTGAGCCCCCGAAGACCTGGCCCGCTTCAGCAGGTCGGCGCTGAGCCAAGAGTAACGGGGGAACATACACACGATGACTACGTCGTCCGGACCGACGCGAGTGATGTCGTCCGGGAAACTGGGGTCGATTATGTTCACGTTCTGCAAAACGATGTGCAACCTGCGATGCAAAAAGACCGCCATGCCCAGGGTTTCGCGATCTCCGACGACGTACACTGCGGAAGCCTCGGCGATGGTCGCCGCCGCCCGAGGTAGCTCCGCTTCTACGAAAGACTGGGTCGCTATCAGGTTGTCGATGTCTTGGCGGAACATGTTCGCGGTACTCAGCTCGCCTCGCTCCGAGAAGCGAGCAGCCAGGGTCGGTCCGCCGTCTCGCAGCTCCTGGCGGGCAGCGTCGCGCAACTCCGTAAAGCCGCCATAGCCCAGCTTACGGGCTAGCCTGATCACCGCCGCCTGGCTAACGCCCACCTCCACGGCAAGCGACTTGGAGGTGTGGAATGCCAGC